>JAFQMB010000118.1 GCA_017421095.1 Oscillospiraceae bacterium | reverse complement strand
TGTTTTGATGAGTGTTTTCAACTGTGAGGATATTTTCTTTGCCTCGTTTTATGAAGATTACAGCGGCGACACCAGCGGCGAGGGGGATGAACTTCGGGTCTGGGTGAATATGGGAAGAGATCAGATCCAAGTGATTCGGGATCTGGTGACCGATTCTTTCACCCCCGAAACAGAGATTCCCGTTTATTTGAGTGTGGTGCAGACCGGTTTGGTGGAAGCCACTCTGGCCGGCAGAAATCCCGACGTGGCCTTGGGGGTTGCCCGTGGCCAACCGGTAAATTTGGCGGTAAGAGGGGCGCTTCTCTCTTATTCCGATTATGAAGGCTTCCCGGAAATGGAAAGCCGCTTTGCCCCCTCGGCAGTCCTGCCTTATACCTTTGAAAACAAGGTCTATGGCGTTCCTTGCAGTCAATCGTTTTTTGTGATGTTCTATCGCAAGGATATTTTGGCCAAGCTTGGGGTGCAGGTGCCCCAAACCTGGAAAGAACTTTTGGATGTGGTTCCCAAACTGCAAAGAAGCCATATGAACATCGGCCTGCCTTATGCGGTGATCAGCGCGGCCGCGGCGGTGGACAACGGCCTTGGGGCAAAGGATATTTTTGCCACCCTTCTTTTGCAGGAGGGCGGAACCTTTTATCAGAAGGACGGAACCAAAACGGCGCTGGACAGCGAGGCCGCTATGACCGCCTTTGATACCTGGTGCCGGTTCTATACCAGATACGGTTTTGATCTGATTTATGATTTTTACACCCGCTTTACCACCGGCGAAATGCCCATCGGCATCACCTCGTTTGAGATGATTCAAACATTGAACATCGCCGCCGAGGATATCAGAGGCCAGTGGGAGATTGCTCCCATCCCCGGAACAAAAAGAGAGGATGGCAGTATCAACCGCAGCGAAGCGGGCAGCGGCACCGCCGCTGTGATCTTTGCTTCCACCGATGATCCCCAAGAGGCCTATACCTTTGTGGAATGGTGGACAAGAGATCGGACACAGACTGATTTTTGTGCTTCTGCCGAGCGGCTTTTGGGCCCCGGCGGCCGATACAGCACCGCCAATCTGAACGCCTTTGACACCCTTTCCTGGACAAAGGGGCAAAAGGAAGTGTTGAGAGAACAGCGGCAGTTTGTGCAGGAATTGGAAGAAATTCCCGGCAGTTATTATGTCACCCGAAGTGTGGACAATGCGTTTCGAAGTGTGATCTATGACGGAGAAAACCCCAGAGAGCGCTTTGAAGAAGAAAACGAAAACATCAATCGGGAAATCATCCGAAAGCGGAAAGAACTGGGCCTTTTTGTGCCGAAAGATTGATGGGAGAAACAGAATCGAAAGGAAAGGAGGGGGAGAGATGAAATTTCCAAAGAAACGGCAGGAGAGCGAAAAGCTTTCCGCCTGGGAACAGATCCGGCGCAGCAAGCAAAGTTATCTGCTCATCGCCCCCTTTATGATTTTGTTCTTCTTTTTGACGGTAATTCCCATGGTGGCATCGGTGGGACTGAGTTTCACCAGTTTCAATATGATGCAAAAGCCGATTCTGGTGGGCTGGGAAAATTATCAGCGGATGTTGCTGGATGATCCGGTCTTCTTCAAGGTGTTGAAAAACACCCTGCTGTTCGCCTTTTTGACCGGCCCCATCAGTTATCTGTTGAGTTTTGTGTTTGCCTGGCTGATCAATGAAACGGGCCGCACCCTGCGCACCATTTTGACTTTGATCTTCTATATGCCGGTTTTGGCAGGTAACATTTATTTTGTTTGGTCCTTCCTTCTTTCGGGGGATGAATACGGTATTATCAATGCCTTTTTGATCCGTCTGACCCTGATTTCGGAACCCATCGGCTTTTTGACCGACCAAAATTATATGCTTATGGCGTTGATGGTGGTCCAGCTTTGGCTTTCCCTTGGAACCGGATTTTTGGCCTTTGTGGCCGGCTTTCAGGGAATGGATGTCACCCTGGCCGAGGCGGGCGCCATCGACGGAATCCGAAACCGTTGGCAGGAATTGCGGTATATCACCCTGCCGGGGATGAGCCATCAGCTTCGTTTCAGCGCCGTGATGCAGATCAGTTCTTCTTTTGGGGTGGGCGCGGTGATCATTTCCCTTGTGGGCTATCCCACCTCTCAATACAGTGCAGACACACTTGTCACCTATATTATGGATGTGGGTACCACCCGCTTTGAGATGGGTTATGCCTGCACCATTGCGGTTTTCCTGTTTGCCCTGATGATCGCCACCAACAGTTTGATTTCGGCCATCTTAAAGCGATACAGCACCGAATAAAAAAGAAAAACAAAACACAAAAGGAAAGGGGGGAGAGCAAAGATGAAACTGAAAACCGGAAAACGCAAGGTCAACCGCACGGCGGCGGGGAATGTGGCGGTGTTTTTGTTCCTTTTGCTCTTCGGCGTCTTTTTCCTTTTGCCTATTGTTTATGCCATTGCCACCGCCTTCAAGCCCTTGAACGAGATTTTCATCTTCCCACCCCGGCTGATTGTCAAACATCCCACCACACAAAATTTCCTGAAACTCAGCCAGGTGCTGCGCGATTATTTCGTTCCCTTTTCCCGCTATTTCTTCAACAGTTTGTTTATCACGGTGTTGGGAACTGTGGGGCATATCATTTTGGCGGGGATGGCTGCCTATCCCATGGCAAAACACCGGTTTTACGGTCAAAAAATGCTCAACCGTCTGATTGTGACGGCGCTGCTCTTTTCTTCCAGCGTCACCTATATTTCTCAATACATCGTTCTCTCTGCCACCCAGATGATTGACACCTATCTGGCGGTGATTCTGCCGGCGTTGCAGACCACCCTGGGGCTTTATCTGATGATGAACTTTATGAAAGGCCTTCCGGATGCGATGCTGGAAGCCGCCCGTATTGACGGTGCCGGTGAATTTTATATCTTTTGGCATATTGTAATGCCCAATGTGAAGCCCGCCTGGCTGACTTTGATGATCTTTCAGGTTCAGGCCCTTTGGAATTCCAGCGGTGGCGGATTCCTTTATTCCGAAGAACTCAAAACCCTGCCCTCGGTGCTTGCCACCATTGCTGCAGGGGGAAATGTGCGGGCAGGGGTGACGGCTGCGGCCTCGCTGGTTATGATGCTGCCGCCCATCTTCTTGTTTGTGTTGTTGCAAAGCCGGGTGATCGAAACCATGAGCACCTCCGGCATGAAAGATTGACGGAAAATATACCTTAATTTTTGTTTTGATAAATCAGGAAAGGGGGAGCAGAAATGTTTGGAAAAAACAAACAAATTTGGTTGTTTTTGATCGCTTTTTTGCTCCTTTTTCAGCTTTTTTTGATTCCCTCTGTGGGGGCAAGAGAAGATGGCCTTGCCTATGTTACCTATTATTACGATGCGTTAAACGATCCCAAAGAAACCGCCCCTGCCTATCTGCCGACAGCTGTGATCACCGGGGAAAGTCTGGGGTTGGACGGATTTTTGGAGCCCTCAGATCTTTCTGTGAGTGAGGATGGCAGCATTTGGCTTTTGGATTCGGGCAACGGCCGGATCGTTTTGTTGGATAGTGGGCTGAAAAACCCGAAGGTCATCCAACCGGTGGATCAAAAGGGTGAAGCAATCAGTTTCACCAACCTGACCGGTATTGCGGTGCGGCAGAATCCTTCCTGGATTGTTTTGACCGATAAAATGCAGGGCGTTTATGTTCTGGATCACGATGGAAAACTTTTGCGCCAACTGGATCCTCCGGCAAAAAATCTGGTGGCAGAGGATTTTGTCTTTGCCCCTTTGAAAGCCGAGTTCGATGAAACCGGCATTTTGTATGTGATTCTGGAAAACTGTTATATGGGCGCCCTGCAATATGATGAAACGGGCAAATATCTGGGCTTTTTCGGCAGCGAAAAGGTGGATATGAGCGGCAAGGCGATTCTCAACCGCTTTTGGAAAAAGATCCTGCCCGAAGAGATGGCAAACAAAATGGCCCGTTCCGTTCCGGTGGAGTTTGTCAGCTTTTGTATGGATGAGGACGGCTTTTTATACACCGTCCGAAAGGGGAACGATGCCAGTGTGGGGCAGGTGAAATGCCTCAATGCGCTGGGCGAGAATGTGTTGCCCGAAAAACCCTATGGCGACATCGGCACCACCTTGCAACTGGCGGATGTGACGGTGGATGAACTGGGGTTTATCACCGTTTTGGACAGCGGAAGCGGCCGAATGTTGCAATATGATTCCGAAGGGGAATTGCTTTATGCTTTTGGCGGTAAGGGAAGCCAAAAGGGGCTTGCTTTAGATCCGGTGGCGGTGGCAGCCTGCGATGCAGGGTTGCTGCTTTTGGATAAAACAGGCGGACGGTTGACGCTGTTTACCCCCACTTCCTTTGGAGAGGATGTGCGACAGGCGGTTTCTCTTTGTGCCAAAGGTCTTTATGCCCAGGCCAAACTTCCCTGGGAACGGGTTTTGCATCGGGATGCCTCTTATGCGCCTGCCAACCGAGGTTTGGGAAAGGCGAGCGAAGGGCAGGGAGACGATGCCGCGGTATTGTTACCCTCGGCATCGGTCAAAACAAGGGCATCTGCAACTATGGTGCAACTTACTTGCTCGGAATAAACCTCTATGTCTCCAACTGCCTTAAGGATGTTAAGAACCCCGTCTTCCAAAGTCCATTCCACATCATAAACCAAGTCTACAACTGTAACGGTGCCTGTACCGTCCTCAAAGAACTGATAGGTCTTGGGGTTGTGGGAACCGTCAAGCCCCGTCCAAGCACCGATTATTGCCTGTGCGGGATCTGTAGGCTCGCCGCTTTCACCGTCGGAAACATCGCTATCCGCATCGTCGTAATCATAGTAGCCGTAATACTCAACACACAAATCTGCATATTGGCCATAAGTAAAGCTTGCGCTTTCAAATGCAGTCAAAAGCAACGCATCAAGCTTCAGTATCTGCGCCGCATCAATGCTGTCAACCATGCCGTCGCCGTTTGTATCTGCAAGTATATAATAGAGGGGCTTAAGATCATCCTCTATCAATGCATCATATCTTAAAATTAGTGCAGCATCAAGACTGTCCACAATACCGTCACCGTTGGCGTCACCAAAAGCGCATTCCGCAATCTCTATCTCTCCGCATGCCGCGCAGATACACTCAATTGCGCCCGGCACTGTAACTGTAGGTGCCTCCACAACTCTGGGAATGTTCCAAGCATGCGCTACGTTAAACGTTAATACCAGC
>JAFQMB010000117.1 GCA_017421095.1 Oscillospiraceae bacterium | reverse complement strand
CACCGTGAGCGTAAGCGAACAATTTCACCAAAACTGTGAGCGCTTGACTTCATATGCAAAAACAGTCCAAAAGATCTTCTGCTTTTCAAACAAAACCCCTACCCGCTGACCTTGGCCAATGGGAGGGGTTGATAGTTAGGGAGGATCATTCCTGTTGCAGATTATCGGTGACAAGCGTATTCCGATACCCGATTAATCTGTAATTGATTAGAGGTGTTATGAATATACAGGAGACTTTTTACCATCTTGTTGCTTGACATTTCAAGCCAAAAGCGGTATACTGTTTTTGTAATTGAATGGTTGTTCAACTATTGTAACAGGAGGAAGAAGAATGACGAGTCCCGTTTGTGATTGTGAGATGATTCATCAAGAGGCGGTGCAGGAAGCCAAAAAGGGAATGCGGCCAGAAAAGGATTATCTGGCGCTGGCAACCCTTTTGAAACTCTTTGGCGATAACACCCGAGTGAAAATTCTTCACGCATTGGAGCAAAAGGAACTTTGTGTTTGCGATCTGGCGGTGCTGCTGGGGATGACCAAATCGGCCATTTCCCATCAGTTGAAGGCCCTGCGTTTGTCCAATCTGGTCAAGTTTCGCAGAGAAGGGCAGGTCATTTATTATTCTTTGGCAGATGATCATGTGAAGGCTATTTTGGACTTGGGATTTGAACATTTGGCGGAATAACAGCAGATATCATTTTGGTGTTGTTTTAGGAAAATAGTTGAATAGTTGAGCAATCATAAACATACTTTGCTGGAGGTAAAGTTTTGGAATATCGGTTTCTATTGAAAGGGTTGAATTGCCCCGGATGCGCCATGAAAATAGAAGGAGAGGTTGCCTCATTACCCGGGGTGAAAGAGGCTGTAATTGATTTGATTTCCCAAAAACTGACGGTAAAAATTAATCAGGATGGGAAAATCAGTTATGAGCAATTGCTGCAGGAGATCACAAGGTTGGTGCAACAACACGAACCGGATATCAAGGTTTTAAACTTTGCAGACAATCGAAAGACTCATACACAAGAGGAACACCACCATCACCACCACCATCATGGGCAGGAAGCCGGGATGAAATCAATCAGACTTTTGGCAGGCGGTTTTCTTTTTCTCTGCGGTCTGATTTTTTCTCATTTCCTTTCCGAAATACATCTGATTGGCAATGTTCTGCTGATGGTTTCCTATCTGCTTTTGGGGTACGACGTGATTTTTTCGGCGGCACGGAACATCTTGAAAGGGCGGGTGTTTGACGAAAACTTTCTTATGAGTCTTTCCACTCTCTGCGCCCTGGCCATCGGGGAACTGCCGGAGGCGGTGGCGGTGATGCTCTTTTATCAGGTGGGGGAATTTGCCCAGGATCTGGCGGTGGACCGTTCCAGAAAATCCATCTCTTCTTTGATGGATCTCCGCCCGGATACTGCCACCTGTCTGCAAGAGGGAGAAGAGCGAAGAGTCGACGCCTCCCAGGTTCAGATTGGCGACATTCTGGTCTTAAAGCCGGGGGAAAAACTGCCGCTGGATGGGGTGATCGTCGAAGGGAATTCTTCGCTGGATACCCGGGCTTTGACAGGGGAATCGTTGCCGAAAACGGTTTCTTTGGGAGATGAGGTGCTTTCGGGGAGCGTGAATCTGCAGGGGCGCCTTCTGATTCGGGTCACCCGGAATTTTTCAGAATCCACCGCAGGAAAAATTATGGAACTGGTGGAAAACGCCTCTTCCCAAAAGGCACCCACCGAGCGTTTTATCACCAAGTTTGCCCGTTATTACACGCCGGTTGTGGTGATCCTCGCCCTTCTTTTGGCGATTCTGCCGCCCCTTTTTTTGGGTGGAAACTGGCCTTTGTGGCTGCATCGTGCCTGTGTCTTTTTGGTGATTTCCTGCCCATGCGCGTTGGTTATTTCGGTGCCACTCGCCTTTTTCGGTGGGATCGGGGCAGCCTCTGGCCACGGCGTGTTGATCAAGGGTGGCAATCATCTGGAATCCCTTGCCAAATTGGATACAGTGGTATTTGACAAGACAGGCACCTTGACACATGGAAATTTTGAGGTATCGGGATTGTTCCCTGCAAAAGGTTATAGTGAAGAAGAACTACTCCGATTTGCCGCATTGGCAGAAGAGGGATCCGATCATCCCATCGCCCGTTCGGTGAAGAAAGCCTTTCAAAATCCTGTTTCTTCTGCTTTGGTTCACTCGTTTTATGAGCTGCCCGGTTTAGGCGTTGAGGCTGTTAGCGAAGAGGGACTGATTCTTGCGGGGAATGAGGCTTGGATGCAGGAAAGAAAGATTGATTCTGTGACCTGTTCTTTGGCGGGAACCAAGGTTTATGTTGCCAAAGACGGTCAATATCTGGGTTGTGTTCTGATTCGGGATCAGATCAAAAAAGAGAGTATCCTGGCGGTGGAGAAGCTGCGCCATTTGGGTGTTCGCAATTTGGTGATGCTCACAGGGGACGAGGAGGCGATTGCCGCCGAAGTGGCAAAGGAGTTGGGGCTGGATGCCTGGCAATCGGGTTTTTTGCCCCATCAAAAGGTTGCGGCGGTGGAGAAACTGCTGCAAACAAAGCGTGATCATAAGAAACTTGCCTTTGTGGGGGATGGGATCAATGATGCACCGGTGCTGGCCCTTTCGGATGTTGGGATCGCCATGGGCGGTCTGGGT
>JAFQMB010000116.1 GCA_017421095.1 Oscillospiraceae bacterium | reverse complement strand
GTGTAAAAATGGTGTAAAAGCCAACACCCTAAATAAAAAACCATTGGAAATAAAGGAGAATGAAACATATATGAAATTAGGTATCGATGATGAAGTTACCTGTTTCATATCTCAATATTTCTCCATAAATGCGGATATAGCTTGATAAGCGCTACTTTTTACATTACATCAATCACATATTAATCCATGCAATTCGATGCTACCCCACGCGAAAATGGCGTAGAAATGGAGTAGTGAAAATCATTGGATTTGCCTGCGAAAACGTGCATATTGCTACAAGAAACACCCAACCAGCGGTACGACCGAAAAGGTCCTACCGCTGGTTGTTTTGTTTTCTCAGGCAGTTTGTTGCTTTTTCTTGCCGCCATATGCGCTGGCATTGCTGCTGCGCAGCACCACCGGTTTTTTATCCGGATTGCGATAAATTTCAGGTTGTTCTTTTTCGTTGACACAACCGGCATGAACCACAATTCTTTCGATGGTCGGATCACTCGGCGCCTGATACATAATGGGCCCCAAGGTTTCTTCCAAAATACCGCGAAGGCCTCTGGCGCCACACTTGGTTTCCACCGCCTTTTTGGTGATGGCAGCCAATGCATCATCTGTAAACTCCAGGGTGATATCCTCCATTCCCAAAAGGCTCTTATACTGTTTCAACAGAGCGTTTTTAGGCTCGGTCAAAATCCGGCGAAGCATTTCTTCATCCAAGGGGTTCAAAACCGTCACCACCGGCATCCTGCCGATCAATTCGGGAATCAGACCGAAGCGAACCAAATCCCGCTGTTCCACCTTCTGAAGGATTCGCTCATCCTTCTTGTTGGCGTTCACATCAGCACCAAAGCCCAGCGTGTTTTTATGCACCCGTTTTTCGATGATTTTTTCCAAGCCGTCAAAAGCGCCGGCACAGATGAACAGAATATTCGAGGTGTCAATCTGGATGAATTCGTGTTGGGGATGCTTTCTACCGCCGTTTTGCGGAACGTTGGCAACCGTCCCTTCCACAATTTTCAACAAAGCCTGCTGAACACCCTCGCCGCTGACATCTCTGGTGATGGAAACATTTTCGCTCTTTCGGGCAATTTTGTCAATCTCGTCGATATAAATGATTCCGTGCTGAGCCCGTTCAATGTCATAATCGGCAGCCTGAATCAATCGCAGCAGAATATTTTCCACATCCTCGCCCACATATCCTGCTTCTGTCAGAGTGGTGGCGTCCGAGATGGCAAAAGGAACCTGCAACACCTTGGCAAGAGTTTGGGCCAACGCGGTTTTCCCGACACCGGTAGGTCCCAGCATCAGGATATTGCTCTTTTGAATTTCAACGGCAGATTCCTCTTTTTGGCAAAAAATGCGCTTATAGTGGTTATAGACTGCAACACTCAGGGCAATTTTTGCCTCATCCTGTCCGATGACATATTCATCCAGAACCGCTTTGATCTGGGCAGGTTTCAAAAGTTCCACCGCATTTTTGCCGTTTCGCTCATCTTCCTTTTTCTTGTTGGCAGAACGAATCATAGCCGCCTCATCGGCATCATGAATCATCAAATAGCAGAGATCGGTGCATTCATCACAAATGAGCGCTGTGGGGCCGGCAATCAGCCGGGAAACCTCGTTTTCGGTTTTGCCGCAAAATGAACAGCGTTTGATGTTGTTTGTCGGCATAATATGCTCCTTTGTTAAGGCATTTTATTCGTGCTTGGTCATGATTCGGTCAATTAAACCGTATTCCAGCGCCTGCTGGGCAGTCAGGAAATTATCCCGATCGGTATCACTGGTCACCTTTTCCAACGGCTGACCGGTCATTTCAGAAAGCATCCGGTTCATCTTATCCTTGATCCGCAAAATGTGTTCGGCCTGGATTTTAATATCAGAGGCTTGACCTTTTGCGCCGCCAAGGGGCTGATGAATCATAATTTCGGAATTGGGCAGCGCATAGCGTTTCCCTTTTGCACCTGCAGCTAAAAGAAAGGCGCCCATAGAAGCAGCCATTCCGACGCAGATGGTCGAAACATCACATTTGATGTATTGCATGGTGTCATAAATTGCCATACCGGAGGTAATGGAACCACCGGGGCTGTTGATATAAAGATGGATATCCTTATCGGGATCCTGACCTTCCAAATAAAGCATTTGTGCCACCACAAGACTGGCGGTAGCATCATTTACCTCATCGGAAAGCATAATAATCCGGTCATTCAGCAATCTGGAAAAAATATCGTAAGAGCGCTCGCCTCTTCCGGTCTGCTCCACAACCATAGGAACCAAACTCATCACACAGCACCTCCGTGAACTATATTCTTAATTTTGGAAATTCCGCCCGTTCTTATTCAAAAGAACGGGCGGGATCGCACAATTTTATTCGGCCTTCTCTTCTGCGGCCTCTTCGGTGGCAACAGCTTCCTCGACCTTTTCTTCAGCCTTCTTGGCAGTCTTCTTGGCGGTGGATTTCTTGGTGGTCTTCTTAGCAGGCTTTTTGGCAGCCTCCTCTTCGGTCACTTCGGTGACCTTGGCATTTTCCACCACAAAATTCATTGCCAGTTCCATCATCAGGTCAGCCTGGATATCGGAAGCGGGAATGGCGGCCTTGGCCTGTTCCACAGAAACATTATAACGCTTGGCCATATTTTCATATTCGGCTTCCACAGCAGCCTCATCAGCCTGCAGATTTTCCTGTACAGCAATCTGCTCCAAAGCCAGACGGATCTTGACCTGGCTTTCGGCGGTGGGCTTCATAGATTCGCGCATGGCATCCAGATCGCCACCCATATACTGCATATACATCTGCAGGTTCATACCCTGCATCTGCAGACGATAGTCCATTTCGGCCAGCTGTTCACTCACAGCCTTTTCGATCATCACTTCGGGGATGTTGGCTTCCATTTTTTCGGCCAACTGATCCATCAAAGCGTTCTTCATATCACCTTCGCTATGTTCGTTGTAATGCTCCTGAACATGCTTTTTCAGGTCCTCTTTCAATTCAGCCAGGGTGTCAAAATCGCTGACATCCTTGGCGAAATCGTCATCCATTTCCGGATATTCCTTCACGTGGATTTCATGGAGTTTGCAAGCGAAAACAGCTGCTTTGCCGGCCAGTTCTTCAGCGTGATACTGTTCGGGGAAGGTCACATTCACATCAAATTCATCGCCGATTTCGTGACCAACGATCTGTTCTTCAAAACCGGGGATGAACTGACCGGAACCCAAAGTCAGATTCTGTTTTTCGGCAGTACCGCCGTCAAACTTCACACCGTCCACGCTGCCGGAATAGTCGATCACGACCTGGTCGCCATCCAAAGCGGCGCGATCGGTCACGCTGATCATACGGGCAACCTTCTCTTTCATATGAGAAAGTTCGTGTTCCACATCTTCTTCGGTAGCGGTCTTCACAACCTTATTGACCTGCAAACCCTTGTAACCTTCGATCTTCACAATAGGACGAACGGTCACAACAGCCTTAAAAGTATATCCCTCGCGACTGACTTCCACCACATCAATGGAAGCGCTGTCCACGGGATGAATATCTGCTTCCTTGGCAGCAGCCTCATAGGCAGCGGAATAAGAAAGATTGACAGCCTCTTCGGTGAAAACATTCTCGCCATACATCTTTTCGATCATTGCTCTGGGAGCCTTGCCCTTGCGGAAGCCGGGGATTGCAATATCCTTGGCATTCTTTTCAAAGGCAGCAGTCTGAGCGGCAGCAAACTCTTCCCCATCGACCCGAATTTCAAGGGTCACCTGATTGTTGTCGTCTCTGGTGTTAGAAATAAGCGTCATAATTCTTTTTCCTCCAAATTGAACAGTTGAATTTAACCAAGTTATTTTAACAGATGCAATTCCTTTTTGCAACTGTTTTTCGCCTTTTTTGTGTAGACATCAAGTTTTTTTCCCTGTTTTAGAGCAGAATTTTCAAAGGTTGGAAACCCAAAGCATCGGCAGAAACCAAATGGTAACAGATTCCGCCTCGTGTCCCCACCGGCGCTGTGCGAATGGATTGACCGTGCAGATGGCCAAACCAACAATCGCTGACCTGATGACGTTCCAACACATTCAAAAGCTGCAAAATCGGTTTTCCCTCCCGATCAAAGGGCGGATAATGGAGAAAAACCAGTTTGGGCATTCCCACCTTGGCAGATGCAAGACTTGTTTCCAAACGCTGTGCCTCTCGCTCGATGATTTTTTTATTAAACGCATCGGAATTTTCTGCCATCCATCCGCGGGTGCCGCAAATGGAAACACCCTCGCAAAGGATGCTGTTATTGTGCAAAATCGAAATGGTATCAAAACGGTTGGCATCCAAAAATTCCTGCATTTTTTTCATGGTTGTCCAATAATAATCGTGATTGCCCTTGAGAATTATCTTTTTGCCGGGACGGTTTTGAACAAAACGAAAATCTTCTGCTGCCTCATCCAAATTCATTGCCCAGGAAAGATCCCCCGGAATGATCACTGTATCCGTCTCTTTCACATTTTCATCCCAACTTTGCGCGATTCGCCGGGCGTGATTTTCCCACCCTTTGAAAATATCCATCGGTTTTTCAGATTCGCCCAAAGAAAGATGCAGATCTCCGATCACGAACAATGCCAAACATCTCACCACACAATATTTGTATATTTCAGCCTATTTTCGGTCATATTAACCATGCCCGATTATCAATCAATAAAGGAGCATCAAACTATGGAACAAAAGAAGCAGAAAATTCTTTGCCACGCCGAAGATTGTGTTTACAATCAAAAAGAAACCTGCACTGCCGATCATATTGAAGTGAACGGCAGAAACGCCAAGACCAGCAGCCAAACTTCCTGCGAAACATTCAACGAAAAAGAAAACTGCAAATAAGTTTTCAAAACCCGCCGGATTTCTTTTCAAGAAGAGATTCGGCGGGTCTCTTTTTCGCCAAAATCAGAAAAAGGTCAACTGACTTTGTTCGGGCAGATGAGAAAGCGCCCCGAATTCCCGCAGACTTTCGATGATGGTTTTTCCCACACCGTTTTCAGCCTGCAATTCTTCAACAGAAACAAATTCCTTCCCCTTGACCGCTTCCGCCAAAGCCAAAGCCGCCGAAGCACCGATGCCTTTCATCGCAGTGAAAGGAAGACGAACCCCATCCTCTTCCACCTTATACATTACCGGATCGGATTGATAAAGGTCGATGGGCAGGAAACGATACCCTCTTGCATACATCTCGTTCATCATCTGAAGAGATTGCAGCATATCGTTTTCCTTCACAGTCAACGGTCTTGTTTCCGAAATGCCTTTGAATTTGGCAATTTCCCGCTCAATGGCTTCTTTCCCGGCCATGGCGGCATGAATATCCAAATCTTCGATCTTGCGGCTGAAATAAACAGCATAAAACTCTTTGGGATGATGAATCTTAAACCATCCAAGCTTAACGGCAGCGGTTACATAGGCGGCCGCGTGAGCTTTGGGGAACATATATTTGATCTTATAGCAAGAATCAATGAACCAATCGGGAACGCCATGGCTCTTCATCTCTTTGATGTGTTCCTCGGTCAATTTGCTTCTGGCCTTGCCCTTTCGGGTGATTTCCATGATATCAAAGGCCATTTTCGGCGCGACCCCTTTTTGCAGCAGATAAACCATGATATTATCACGGGTTCCGATCACGCTGCTGATGGTGCATACACCGTTTTTGATCAATTCCTGCGCATTCCCAAGCCAAACATCGGTACCGTGGGAAAGGCCCGAAATTTGCAAAAGATCAGAGAAATTCTGCGGCTTTGCTTCTTGCAGCATTCCGACAACGAAACCGGTTCCCATTTCAGGCAGACCAAGAGTTCCCAGGGGGCATCCAACCGCTTCCGGCGTTGCACCCAGCGGCTCGGTTCCCACAAAGAGCTGATAAACCAGCGGATCATTGATGGGAACATCCAGCGGTCCGATTCCGGTCAGCATTTCAAAATCGTGATACATAGTGGGAACATCGTGCCCCAGTTCGTCCAGTTTCAAAAGGGTATCGTGCATCGAGGTGAAGTCGAAATGGGTGGTGAAAATTCCCTTATCTTTGGAATCCGCCGGATACTGATAGGGGCAAAAATCAAAGATCTCATATTGATCGGGAATGACCACCATTCCCCCCGGGTGCTGCCCGGTGGTGCGCTTGACACCGCTACAGCCAATGGCCAGGCGTTCCAATTCCGCTTTGTTCAAACTCAAACCGGAAGCCTCTTCATACTTTTTGGCAAAGCCAAAGGCAGTTTTTTCCGCTACGGTGGAAACCGTTCCCGCCTTGAACACATTCTTTTTGCCAAAAAGTTCTTCGGTATAGCGATGGATGCGGGATTGTACCTCACCCGAGAAGTTCAGGTCGATATCCGGCTGTTTATCCCCATAAAACCCAAGAAAGGTTTCAAAGGGGATGTTATGGCCGGCGTGACGCATCATGCTTCCGCACTCGGGACAGGCGCACTCGGGCAGGTCATAACCGCTTCCCACCTCGCCCTTGGTGAAAAATTCGGAATGATGACATTTAGGGCAGACATAGTGGGGCTCCAGGGGGTTTACCTCGGAAATACCGGCCATACTGGCGGCAAAAGAAGAACCGACCGAACCGCGGCT
>JAFQMB010000016.1 GCA_017421095.1 Oscillospiraceae bacterium | reverse complement strand
TTTCCCTTGGAAGAAAATCGCAGAATCATCCGTTCCGAAATCAGAAGAATAAGCCCCCCGAGAATCAGCCCGCCCACACTCACCAAAAGGCCGTTTTGCCCCAGCGCCTCCGCCTGATCATAAGAGGGCAGCAGAAGCGACCAAACGGCCGCCGCCGTCATCACTCCTGATGCAAACCCCAAAATCAGGCGATGAAAGGCATCGCTGCACAGCCTTCCGAAAAAGAAAACCGCCGCCGACCCCAAAATGGTAAAAGCATAGGCAAAGAGTGTGAACACCACCGTCAGAATCATCCCTGTCGTCATTATCTTTCGCTCCCTTCCAAACCGAGATTACCGTCTTTGCAGTATACGGCAAACTTTCCAAAAGGGAACAACACTTTTCAAATCCCTGCATAAAGGGCACCGACCCCGGGACTGCTCACCTCTTCCAGGGCATAGCGCAAAGCATCGATGGCATGGTTATCTCTGTCGGGCCAGCCGCCCAAAAACCGGCCGCTTTTATCCTTTTGCAGGGTGTATTTCTGCAGTTCTCTTGCCGTTTCGGGGCATTTTTCCGGATCCACAACAATCTCTTCGATGCAGTCGCAGAGAAACCGCATTCCATGTTCCAGGCTGCCTCTTCCCTTTTTGGCCGCCACCGCGCGAACCCCAAACTGCCGCAGTTGGGCAATGCTTCTTGGTTCCGCGCTGTCACAAACCACCCGATCTCCCTCTTTGTTGCGGCGCAAAATTTCCTCTGCCGTCCGTTCCAGCGAAACCCGATACCCCCGAAACTCATCCAGAATATATAATTTTCTTCTTCCCATAGGCGCACAGCAGACATAGTGCAGCGGATCTGCACCATAGCCGAAATCCAGTCCGTGATACCGTCTGTCCAAACATGCATATTCTGCATCCGTGATCTTCCTGAGCCGCAAATTGCCAAACACCGCCCCCTCCGTTTCTTTGGGTTTACCAAGATATTCATGGGCATAGCGAGTGGGATTGGTCCGTTTCAACTGCTCGGCCTCGGCCAAAAAGCGCTCTCCCAACCAATTTTCCGGCAACAGCGTATAACACCCCTCTGCCAGACAGGTATCCGCTCTTCCCTCTGCCGCTGCGGCATAAATCCAATGGCTGCTGTCTGCCGGCGGATTAAAGGAATAAAACACCGCCGAATATCCGGCTCCCCGAAGAAAGGATTGCAAGAGATGATCCAACTGGGCCTTGTTTTCAAACTCATCCGCCTCTTCAAACCAAAGGGCACCGAAACGGCCAAAAGGCGGCTTGATGCTTTTGAGTTTTCTCGGGTCATCCACCCCGCGCAGCAGAATCTTTTGTCCTGTGGGCAAAAAGACAAGTTCCATCACCGAAAGATTCACCTGCACCAGATGGCCGATACAAAGCTGGTCTGCCGCCCAAAGCAGCTGGCTCAACACACTCTGGCGCAGATTTTCCCCCACCTTCCGGAAGGCGGCTGCGTGGCATTCGGGGTGGGAAAGCAAACAGAGCCAAAGCCCAAGAGAAGCAAAACTGGATTTGCCGCTTCCTCTTCCCCCACGCAGCCAAAAATGGGTCTTTTCTTCCCGCCGCAAAAAGAAAAGCGCCCGGTGATAAGGCTCGGGCACCAGAGCGCTGAGTCGAATCATCTTCTTTTCTTCCTGTTCTTTTTCAAACCTCTCCCTCATCCGGTCAAATCGTCGATGATCACCACCGACTGCCCCCTCATCTCTTCGGCCGTCTCTTTTCTGCGCCCCTCTTCCTTTTTGCGCTCTGTTCGGTTTTCTTCCTTTTCCAGCAGACGGAAGATCAATTCAGCCGCCTTCAATCGCTCGGCAGTTTTGACCGATTCATCCTCCATCAACAGCAAAAGAAAAGACAAAACCTGCTTCTCCAGCACCTTTGTCTGTCGCTTTCCCCCGGCAGCCAAGCGACCGCCCCCTTTCATCATTTCTCCCTCCCAAAGAAAAAATAACAGATTTCCCGGCGCTGCGGTCGGCATTTTCATCCCGATTGCTTGCATTTTTCCTTTTGATTTTGTATGCTATTCTTTGTTGAACCCCACTTTATCACAAACAGGAGAAGAAAAAATGGAATACGCTCTGATCGTCTTTCGACAGATCTGCATCATGGCCATGATGGTCGGTGTGGGCTTTTTATTGGCAAAACTTCTGAAACTGGATATGGAAGGCAGCCGTCAGATGAGCCAACTGCTCACCCGCGTGGT
>JAFQMB010000115.1 GCA_017421095.1 Oscillospiraceae bacterium | reverse complement strand
GTTTCGAAAGTTCTGTAAAGCCTTTCAAAAAAAATGCGGTCCCGGATTTGCCAAAATCATTCGAAAAGCAGAAGAAAAGGCAGAAAGCATCGGCGCTTATGAATTGCTTGGGATTTATCTCTTCGTGGCGGTTCCGCTGCCCGGCACCGGTGCCTGGATGGGAACTCTGGTGGCTTCGATTCTTCGAATTCGCACCTGGAAAGCCTGTTTGATGATTGCTTTGGGTGTTTTGACCAGCGGCGTTATTTTGATGCTGCTTTGCCTTTTTGCACCGGAAGCGTTTCGTTTTCTGTTGGGGGAATAAACAAAGATCTTTCATAAGGAGGGGGAAGAGATGAGCAGGAAGGGCCAGTTCAAGCGATTCTTTTTGCGTGCAATTTATGCCATCCGAACCCACCGCATTGACACATACAGTGCTCAATCGGCCTTCTTTTTATTCCTTTCGATTTTTCCCTTTTTGATGCTGCTTTTGAGCCTTCTCAATCGGATCCCGGCGTTTGTTTCCTGGCAACAAACAGTAGATCTTTCCATTTTACCGGATACGGTGGAAGAACTGCTGGAAAGTATCTTGAACGAGATCAGCACCAAATCAAGCGGAACCGTTCTTGGGGTTTCGGCAGTAGTCACCCTTTGGTCTGCCAGCAAAGGATTTTATTCTGTCACCAAAGGACTTCGGTGCATTTATCGCATGGATGAGTCGCCAAACTATCTGGCCATTCGTCTGATCAGCCTGATTCATACTCTGATCTTTCTCTTTTCCTTGTTGTTACTTCTGGTATTTTTTGTGTTCGGTCAATCCTTGTTTGATCTTTTGGTGCAGTTCATTCCCCGTTTTGCCGGTTTTGAATTGCTTATTTCTCTGATCCGAAATGGCCTTTCATTTTTCACCCTCTCGCTGGTCTTCATTTTCTTTTATTGGGTGATTCCCGGGCGGCAGCATCCCCTTCGGATGCAGATTCCCGGCGCGCTTCTCAGCGCCTTGGGCTGGGTTCTTTTCACCTGGCTCTACGCCCTTTATACCGACCATTTTGGCAACTATTCGTATCTTTACGGCAGTTTGACTGCTGTCGTCCTGTTGATGCTTTGGCTTTATTTTTGCGTTTTTATCTTTTTCCTGGGGGCGGAACTCAACAGCCTGCTTCAAGCCGATCTTTTGATTCTTTATGCCGAGCGAAAGGAAGAAAAGCGGCTGAAAAAGCGGAAAAAGATAACAAAAGAGAAAGAAGATTGAAAAACAGTCGACTTGTCCGAGCAATTAATATGTTTGAAAACTCACCAATGATCCGGAAAAAAGATCGTTGGTGAGTTTTTGCAACATGGGAAAAAGACAACCAAAAGAAATTTCTTTTCCGGGTGAAAAAACAAGACAGAATCATCAGGAAAAGATGCGAAAAAGGAGAGATAACAGCCGTGTTAAAAGAAAAGAGAAAAACTCTTTCAAAGAAAAAATTACATCTGCCCAAAAAGCGCTGGTAATCCTTGGAAAAAAAGAGAGCGTAGGGCGAAAGATCGACACTCCTTCCACTTTTGCAGTCAAAATCCAAAATCCTGTGGCAGTTATAAAGAAAAAAAGAAAGAGAATCAACCCCAAAAGCAAAGATTCTTTCCGTTTGCTTCTGCGGCGCATCAGGCGATAAAACAAGGCCCTGCGACGATTTTTGTAAAACATATCCGGCAAAAGGGGAGAGGGTGGTTTTTTCATAACATATCCTTTTGATTTTGTGATCATTCCTGTGTTTTTTCCAATTTTTCAAGCAGAGAAGCCAGACTTTTTCCCAACAATTCCCCGCTGTAAACCGCTTCGTGCAGGGCGTTTCCATGGGTGCCCATTTCAATGAGTAGCGCCCCGGGCGAGAGATGCTGGTTATAATTTCGATAGCAAAAGTAAAGAGGGCGGGTCAACCCCGGCCAATCGGACTCCAACTGATCCTGCAATCTGGCGGCAAAACGCAGATTCTGATCCCAGTTTGGATTGCCCA
This sequence comes from Oscillospiraceae bacterium, assembly GCA_017421095.1. Taxonomy (GTDB): domain Bacteria; phylum Bacillota; class Clostridia; order Oscillospirales; family Ruminococcaceae; genus RGIG1943. The sequence continues at coordinate 5,412 of JAFQMB010000115.1, read as the reverse complement.
GTTCTCCGTTTTCACACCCGGAAATGATCATGATCTGCGCAGCTGTGCGACCATTAATTTGTGAAACAAATTTTCTCCATCCGCCATCATCGGCATACGCGGCATCCCGATGAATATCCAACACCACCTGAATGGAGGGGTATTCTTTCAAATAGGCTTCCACCGCGGCACCGGAGCGCTGATAGGATCCGTTATAAGAAGGGCTGTCATATAATCTTTGATCGTGAATATAGGCAATGCCGGCCTTTTTCAACTGGGCACAAATGGCCTTTCCGACGGCAATCATATTTTGTTCCTTGTTGTCTGAACGCGCAGATGCATTTTTAGGGTAATAACCGCAATCATAAAGATCATAACTTTCGGTGGCGTGGGTATGAAAAATCAAAACCTGGGGTTGATCAGAGGAAAGATCCAAAGAAAATTCCGGCGCCATCTTTGCCAAGCTTATCACCTTGTCACCTTTCAAAAGGGTGTCGTTGCGAATGAGGCCCGATCCGAAGGATAAAATGGAGGAAGAGGGGGAAAATTTCAGCGTTTCGGCATAGATTCTGCCGTCTCTTTGGGATTCTTCCAACAAAGGAAAAGGAATTTTGGAAGAAGATTCAATATGATCTTCTCCCAAAAAATGATTCACCGAGGTTTGTTCGGTTTGTCCTTCCGGAGGCGGTAAAATCTCTTGAGAATGGTTTTCTTCCAGATAAGAGGAATAAAAGATATCTGCTGCCTGTTTCGGCATGGTGAGTGCCGCAGCAGAAAGGATAGCCCGGTCCGGAAAACCGGTGCAGAAGAAGAACAGGAGGCTGACTGCCAGGGCAAAAAAGGCGGAAAAGGATAATTTTTTATTCGTCAGTTGCAAGGGGTATTCCTCCAAAATCGGTTTCCTTGATTGTTATGCATCCTGCCGAAAAAAGATTCATGCCAAGAGATAATGCAATTCTTCTGCTGTCAGTGCCTCTTGCAGCGCACAATTAATGGCATTAGAAAGAAAAACAGAAGCTCTTTGCACCATCAAATCCACATCTCTTGGAGTGACCATCAGATTTTTTGCGTGAATGGAGGTGAACAGCACCTCTTTTTGGCCGGAAAAACCGCTCAAAAGCGCGGTGGCATCGATGACGGTGGGAACGCCGATCCCGATCACCGGAACCCCGATGGAAGAAAAGGTCAGCGCCTTTCGATCGTTTGCCACCCCACTTCCCGGCGAAATGCCCGAATCGGAAATCTGAACGGTGCATCCCAAATTTTCCGGCTCTATGGCGGCAAGGGCATCAATGGCAATGAGTGCCGCAGGTTCAAAGGCATCTGCCACCTGACGCATCAAACCGGCCAGTTCCATTCCGGTTTGTCCCATCGCCCCCGGTGTCAACACGTGTACCTTCCGAAAAGAGAGATTTTCGGGGAGATGGGCGGTGGCCAAAATGCGGTCTGCTGTGCGCGGACCAAGAGAATCGGGGGTGATGCTGCGGTTTCCTATTCCAAGCACCAAAACGCTTCCCGCCCTGGGAAGCAACTCTCTGATGGCAGAAGCAAGGGCCTCTACCGCTTCTTTGGAATTGATCGGGTTATGGGCAAAGTGAGGCAGTTGAAAGGTGATATAAGTCCCCTTTTCTTTTTTCAACCTCTTGGATGCCTCTTTGGTGCGTACCTGCATCCGGGTGATTAGAGCTTCCCCCTCTTTTTTGGTTTCACAGATAACACCGCGGATGGGGTTGCGTAAAAAAGAGGCGGATTCCAAACAAAGGTCGGTGCGGATTGCCATTGGCGATGCCCCCTTTCATTTTGGTATCGATTATTTTTTTCAAAACAGAAGAAAATATTCGAAAAAGTTCCCTGTTTTCCTTTTCAAAAAGATCAAAGCGTGCTATAATATTTTTCAAATTCAGACAAGTTTTATAATATGAATGGGAGGGGTTGCATTGAAAAAGTATGTGATCGCTTTGGACCAGGGAACCACCAGCTCCCGTGCGATTTTGTTTGATCGGGAACAAAATATCGTGGAAATGGCCCAAAGCGAGTTTTCCCAGTATTATCCCAAGCCCGGTTGGGTGGAGCATGACCCGATGGAGATCTATGCATCGCAGTATGGTGTGATGATTGAAGTGCTGGCCAAAAGCGGTGTTTCGCCGGAAGAAATTGCCGCCATTGGGATTACCAATCAACGGGAAACGGCTGTTGTTTGGGATAAAAACACCGGAAGGCCCATTCATAACGCTATCGTGTGGCAATGCCGCCGCACCGCAGAGATCTGTGATCAGATGCAGGCAGACGGGATGGAGCCCATTGTGCGACAAAAAACCGGTTTGAAACTGGATGCTTATTTCAGCGGAACCAAAATCAAATGGCTTTTGGATTATGTGCCAGGAGCAAGAGAGCGCGCCCAAAGAGGGGAACTCTTGTTTGGCACGGTGGATTCCTGGCTTTTGTGGAAACTGACCGGTGGAAAGAGCCACGCAACCGACTATACCAACGCCTCCCGAACCATGCTTTTCAATTTGCACACCCTGGATTGGGATGACGAGATGCTCGATTATCTGCAAATTCCAAAGAGTATGATGCCCAAACTGTTGCCTTCTGATGCGGATTTTGGGAATGTGAATATTGAAGGGGTTGAGGTTCCTATTCACGGCATTGCCGGCGACCAACAGGCAGCCCTTTTCGGTCAGAAATGCTTCCAGGCGGGCAGCGCCAAAAATACCTATGGCACCGGCTGCTTCCTTTTGATGAACACCGGCGATCGGCCTGTTCTTTCGGAAAACGGCCTTTTGACCACTGTTGGTATCGCTGCCGGCGGCAGTGTCCAATATGCGCTGGAAGGCAGTGTGTTTGTGGGCGGCGCCATCATTCAATGGCTGCGTGATGAAATGAAGCTCATTGGGGAATCCTGTGACAGTGAGTATTTTGCCCGCAAGGTGAAGGATAACGGCGGCGTTTATTTGGTGCCTGCTTTTACCGGTTTGGGCGCTCCTTATTGGGATATGAAGGCAAGAGGCGCCATCTTCGGATTGACCCGCGGCGCCAATAAAAATCATCTGATCCGTGCGGCACTGGAATCCATTGCCTATCAAACCAATGATGTGATCGTCGCCATGGAAAAAGATCTGGGCAGCAAAATTACCGTTTTGCGAATTGATGGCGGTGCCAGTGCAAACGATCTTCTGGCTCAGTTCCAATCGGATATCACCAATACCAGCGTGGTGCGGCCGATGATTCGGGAAACCACCGCTTTGGGCGCTGCTTATCTGGCCGGGTTGGGGGTCGGTTTCTGGAAAAATCTGGAAGAAATCGATCAAAACTGGACTTTGGATAAACGCTTTGATCCGGAAATGGATGAAAAAGCAAGAGAAAAGAATCTTGCCGGTTGGCATAAGGCAGTAAAACGAAGCTGTGAATGGGAGGATTGAACGCAAGATGGAAAGACAGTTTGATGTGGCCATTATCGGTGCCGGGATCTGTGGTGCCTCTTTGGCCTATGAACTTTCGAAATACGATTTGAAGATCTGTGTGCTGGAAAAGGAAGTCGACGTGGCCATGGGAACCACCAAGGCAAACAGCGCCATCGTCCACGCGGGATATGACCCCAAACCCGGCACCAAAATGGCAAGACTGAATGTCCGCGGCAGCAATTTGATTCGGGAAATCGCAAAGAAGTTGAGCGTTCCTTATGCCGAGATCGGTTCATTGGTTTTGGCCTTCAACGAGGAAGAAATGCAAACGGTTCAGAAACTTTATGACCGCGGCGTCACCAACGGCGTTGAGAAACTGAAGGTTCTGAACGCCGAGGAAGTGAAAGAGATCGAACCCAATCTGCAGGATAATGTGGTGGGTGCTCTCTATGCCGGAACCGGTGCTGTGGTCTCTCCTTGGGAATTGGATATCGCTATGCTGGAAACGGCGGTGAAAAACGGCTGCAGCGTTTTGCGGGAATCCTGCGTGACCTCTTTGAAGGATAACGGTGATTCCTGGGAAATCGGCATCAACGGGGAAGAGGATGTTCTCCGCGCCACTTATGTGGTCAACTGTGCCGGCATCCATGCAGACGATGTGATGGAATTAGCCGGTGAAAAGGAATTTACCATTTATCCTTCCAAAGGGGAATATTTCCTGTTGGATAAAAACCAGGGGGATCTGGTCAAACACGTTTGCTTCCAGTGCCCCAGCCGTTTGGGAAAGGGCGTTTTGGTCTCTCCCACCGTCGGCGGAAATTTGATTGTCGGTCCCGATGCCCAGGAAGACAGTGTGAAAGATCAGGTTGGTACTTCTGCTGACCGTTTGGATTTTGTGATGGAAGCTGCTGCCAAAACAACCGGCAAGATCTCTTATCGGGATAATGTGCGCAACTTTGCCGGTCTGCGTGCCAATTCCGATCGGGAAGATTTCATCATCGAAGCGGCCGATTCTGCCAAACGCTTTGTGAATGTGGCCGGCATCAAGTCTCCCGGTCTTTCTTCCGCTCCTGCCATTGCAGAGGATGCGGTGGAAATTTTGAAAGAATTGGGTCTTCCGTTGCATGAAAAGGAAAATTATGTAGACAGCCGGGAAAAGATTGTTTTCCATAAACTTTCTTCTGAAGAGAAGGCCAAATTGGTGGCATCCGATCCGGCATACGGTCGGGTGATCTGCCGTTGTGCCACCATCACCGAAGGCGAGATTCTGGCCGCTATCCACAGCCCCATTCCGCCTAAAACCCTTGACGGTGTGAAACGCCGTTGCGGAACGGGAATGGGCCGTTGCCAGGGCGGTTTCTGCGGGCCGAAAATTCATCGGATCCTCAGCAGAGAACTTGGCATTTCGGAAGAAGAAATCTGTCAGGAAAAGACCGGTTCTTATATTCTTTCTTCCAAGATCGGAGAAGGGGAGGCTGCAAAATGAATCATTATCAGTTGATCGTGATCGGTGGCGGCCCTGCCGGATTGGCTGCCGCTTTGAGTGCCTGGGAAAACGGGCTTCGAAAGGTTCTGATTTTGGAACGGGATACTGAACTTGGCGGCATTCTGAATCAGTGCATTCATAACGGATTCGGTCTGCACACCTTCGGGGAAGAGTTGACCGGACCGGAATATGCCGGTCGTTTCATCGACCGGGTGAAAGAAACCGGAATTGAAGTGAAACTGGATACCATGGTGTTGGATTTCACCACCGATAAAACGGTGCACGCGGTGAGCCCGGCAGAAGGATATCAGATATACACCGCAGACAGTATCGTGCTTGCTATGGGATGCAGAGAGCGCAATCGCGGTCCCATCCGTCTGGCCGGCGAGCGGGGCAGCGGTGTGTTCAGTGCCGGCAGCGCCCAGCGTTATCTGAATATGGAAGGCTATCTGGTGGGCAAAAAGGTTGTTATTTTGGGCAGCGGTGACATCGGCTTGATTATGGCTCGTCGTATGACTTTGGAAGGTGCCAAGGTTTTGGCGG
>JAFQMB010000114.1 GCA_017421095.1 Oscillospiraceae bacterium | reverse complement strand
TTGTTAGTTTTATTCCCCTTATAAATTTCGGGTGTTATTTTTTCTTTGATCGCTTCATATTAGCGGAGAATTATCGTTGGTGGCACTTGAGTGGACAACTCCATATGTATTCTTATCAAGATAAGAAAAAACGGTGGGTATTGCGGGGTGGTGTATTCGCGGTTATATTGCTGTTTTTTGGGGTTGTTTTTCTTTCCGATATCTTCTCGGCATCATGTTGGATTCATTATATTTTTGCATATTTGTTTCCTGTAGCACTCTATTCTCCGCTATTCCTGTACGATTGGAATAAATATGTAATTAAGGGTGAGCCTTGGCCGAAAAATTAAGGAGGTGTTGTAATGAATAAGCACATAAATCAAGAAACCGACAGGCCACAAACTGTCGATTCTAATTGGGTGTTAATTGGCGCATTTGGCTTTGCTTTTTCATTGTTTGCGTTATTTATGTCGATTTTGGCATTAATCGCATCCTTTACCGGTGCCACGATTTTAACCCCCGTGTTTATCTCGGTATTCGCCGTTCTTGCGTTGGTTTTTGTCAGAATCGCAAGAAAAAACGGATGTAGAACAAAGTTGTCCACGCTCGGCAAAGTCTTTGGAATTATTTCTGCCGTGATCTGTGGCATCGCTGCCATAATTGCGTTCCTAATGATGTTATTTTATTGGTGATAAAATATTCAAGAGGCAGGGCAAGACCTGCCCTGCCTCTGCTAAAAAGGATGAGTTCGATCTCTTGTGGGGGAAATTGTATGAAGAAAAGATTTTGGTTAATTCCTCTCTGTGTTGTCATCGGTGTTTTCTTCGTCGGAATGATGTGTTTTGCCTATTATGACCATGTGAAACAAGTCGATGATGTAACATATCTTTGTATGTATCCGTTTGATACCGGTGTGTTTGAAAATCCGGATCCGGAGATCATAACCGACGAATTGTATGCTTCGCTCTTTACCAAGGAAGAAAAAGAGATCATCGCTCGCATTGAAAAGGGGAAAAATCCGCTTGTAAAACAGATTGATGCTGCTTCGGAAGTTCCGGCGATCGAAGCGGTTTCTTTTGGAAAAATCTCTTTTCGTGTATACACGACGATTTATGATCCGCAAAATCAGACAACCATTTTTACCCAAAAAATTGTTTCGTTTGCCCGTGTGGACGGACAGTGGCGGGTGGTCGATGTGGAAAGCCGGATATTACTGCCGGAATGCAAATAATCAGAAGAAAATGGTTCAACCCTTTTTGATGCAATATTGAATGCGGCAGAGTTTTGTGGTGCGTTATACCTTCAAAATACGATAAGCATAAAAAACCCGAGGACGGTTTTCATCGTCTTCGGGTCTTTTTGTTTTTGGATCAAAGGAAAAGGGCGTTCAGATGCACCAGCATACGGGAAAATTCTCCCATTGAGCCGATGCAGAGGCCGAACAAAACGGTAACGCCGGAGCAGAGGATCAAAAGATATTCTATGGCAGGCTTTTTTTCTCGCTCTGAAATCCGAAGCAGCGAGAGCAGCCCCAAAAGCATTGCCAGCCATTGAAAGTCCAGGGTGTAACGCTCCATGATGCCGGCTGTTCCGATCACAAGCGCCAAAGTGGCAAACAGGGTGAGCAGCCCGGCAGCCCAAAAACCTTTCCAAAGGGGTGCGTTCTTCTCTGCTTTCCAAAGAAAAATCGGGAAAAAGAGCCCCCAAACCACCGGATACTGCAAAAGTCCCACCACCGGATGGGAATACATTCCGTTGGCCGCCGAGGTAAATTCCAACTCGCTCAGTGCAAGGAACGGGAACTCCTCCCGCAACCCGATGGGCTGCAGAAGATACCGCAAAAAGCCCTCTGCTTGTTTGGGCAGATCGAAAATCCGATTTTCCCGAATGTCCGAAACGGTCAGTTGATAGACGGCGCCGAATTGCGTAAAGGAGTCGAACCGCAAAAGGTTATAGATACCAAGAAGCATTCCCACTGTCAAAATCGGTGCGCCGTAGACAGCGATCTTCATGAAAACGGTCCGTTTCGGTTGTTTCAGATAAGGGAAAAGAAAGGGCAGATGGAGCAAAAAACAAAGGAGATAAACCGGGCGGCAGCCAACCGCCAGTGCGGCGGTCAGACCGGCAAAAAAGAGGGGGGTGTTTTTTCCGCTTTCTTTTGCCTTTAACAGGGCGATCAGCGAAAGAAAGACCAAAAGGAGCCCGCTTTGATAGGGAATCTCATAAAACCAGGAACGGGCGCAAAGAAACAAGAGATTGGAACCGAAAAGCAAAGCCGCAAGGGTGCATAAAACCGTCTTTTTCGAGGCGTTTGGGGCAAAGCGGAAAACCAGCTTTCGATAAAGGAAGGCAAGGGCCGCGGCGGCCGCCAATCCCAGGAAAAAGGCAGCCCAATAGGTGGAAAGAAACTGCCCGGTGATCAGTCGAATCGGCAGCAAAAGCAACACCACCGGAACAACTCCGAAATAACTGTAATACTGCCCTTTATAAAAGGCGAAATCCCAAACATATTCCACCCCTTCCCGCTGATGGGGGTCATAGGGGTTTTCCAATGCCAAAAGTTCTTTCGAGGGGGTGATGTCCAGATGCAGCTGCCCTTTGAGCAGGGCGTCTGTCTGCATCATATAAGCATCCCGATTGTCCGGTTCGGGATAAAAAAGGCGGCCGGGGTCTGCGTAAAAGGCGTTGTTGCCATAACCGCCGGACAGAAGGAACACCACGGTCATACAAAGCAAAAAGACGCCGAGCAACAGATAAAATCCTCTGTTTTTCCGCCGAAAAAGAGCGTTTTGATGCACACAGTTCCCCTCCTTTCTTTTCTTTATTCACCATATCACAGTTTTGCGATTTTGGCAACCGGTATCCGTCTGTCTTGTTATGTTTTCCGGGGGTGGTTTGGTTGGAATTCTGTGTATCCCGATATAGGATATTGTGATATTGCACAAAGGAAAAAGAGGGAATTTGTGCTTGTCTACAAACCTGTAAAAACGGGGCTGCAAACCTGCGAAATTCCTTGACAGAATGGGCCTTTTTCAATATATTGAAATTGCAGAAGTATGTTCGTTGAAACAGAAACCGCTGCCGCTTTCTTTTGCAAAAGGAAGGACAGTTTATAGCGCAAAAGCAATCGAGGCGTGCAGTTTTTCTTTGCAGAAAACTGTGCGTCTTTTTGTTTGTTGACGGACTGCTTTGAAACAAAATCACAACAATGCCGCTTTGCGGCCGAAAGGAAGGCGAAAATATGAAAAAACTGTTTGCCCTTATTCTTGCTTTACTAATGACAACTCTTATCTTCGCCTCCTGCGATATAGGCGGGGTAGAAAAGTCCAGCGAGCCTGTTTCGGAGATTCCTTCGTCTGAAGTTTCGTCGGTAGAGATTTCTTCGGCGGAGGAA
>JAFQMB010000113.1 GCA_017421095.1 Oscillospiraceae bacterium | reverse complement strand
GATCGTCTCTTTCCTGCCGGATATGGATTTTCTGCCCGGCAATATGAACACGCTGGATGCCATCACCTATATGTGCACCTTTTATGGGGATTTCGATGAAAACACCGCCTATCAGATGCTCCGGGAATTTGCATTGGATCCGGCGCAAAAGCTCAAAACCATGAGCAAAGGGATGCGGGAAAAGGTGCAGTTGATTCTGACCATGAGCCGCCGCGCCAGACTGTATCTGTTGGATGAGCCCTTGGGCGGAATCGACCTCAATGCCAGAGATGCCATTTTGAACAGCATTATGAAAAACCATCAAACCGGCAGCACCCTGATGATCTCCACCCATTTGATTCACGATGTAGAACGGATTTTTGACGATGTGATTCTGCTGGATCGGGGGCAGGTGCTTTCTTATCACAATGTGGCGGATTTGACAAGTCAAACGGGGAACTCGCTGGAAACCTATTTCAAGGAGGTGTTCCGGAATGTTTGGTAAATTGCTGAAACAGGAATTCAAGGAAATGGGCAGTGTGATTTTGATCGGAAGCCTGGTTCTTTTGGGAATTTCCGCATTTAATGTGGCTGCCACGATGATCCATAACGATCTGTTCACCATTTTTTACACCGTCTTTGCATCCGCCACTCTGCTTTTGGGTGCCGGCTGTATGACCGCCTGTTTGGTTTTGCTTGGGGTGCGCTATCATAACACCATGTTCGGGAAACAGGCCTATCTTGTTCGGCTGATTCCCGCCAAAACAGAAACGATCTATGGGGCAAAATTTCTTGCCGCCCTGCTGGTTTATCTTTTGGTTCTGATTCTGGGCCTTTTCTGCTTTATTTCTGCCGCGATCGGATTGGTCGGCACTGTGGTGGGCGGAATCGCGCAAGAGGATGCGGATTTCCGTCAGATTTTGCAGGATTTTGGTAATTGGGTCAGCGAAAACGAAACAGACGTTCGCTGGAAAGAGGTTTGGTTCCAGCTTGGCTGTTTTCTGCTTTATGGCGTGGGCCTGCTGCTTTCGGCTGTTTCCATGGTTTTCTTCTCTGTCACCCTGGCAAATGCCGGAAATTTGCAGAAAAACAACCTGCTCTTTGCCGTGCTTTTCTATCTGGGCATCTCTTTTGCCTTCTCCATCCTGTTTGGCGTTATGGGTTCCTTCCCGGTGGAGGTTTCGGTCTATGATCTGTTGATCACCAGTCGTGACAATATGTATTACACCGGAAACGCAGCCGCCAATCCGTTGGTCCAGCTTTTGAACTACGGCAGCTTCTTCGGTTTCTTCTTTGGGGGAAGATATTTGGCAAAGAAGAAGTGTGACGTGAAATAAGAGGCGGTATAACACGCTTTGAAAACTGTCATAAAGGAGGAAAGTGTGGATGAAAACCAAAACGAAAAAGAGTTTCTCCTTCTTTTTGATTTGCTTTTTACTTTGCTGTTTGCTGTCTGCTGTTGTGCAAGCGGATACGGGTCCCAAACCCTCGGTGAAGATCGAATTTCAACATCTGCCGGAGGGTTGTTATGTGACTCTCCTTTCGGAGGTGGAAAGCACCGGCCCTCATTCGGTGGGTTCGGAGGATTACGGTGATGAGGCAGCGGCTTTTGATGCCTTCTCTTCCTATCAGGATTCGGACGGCTTTTATTTTTTGGGTTATTATTCCAGGGTGAAAGAAAATGTTTTTGCCTGGAATTATTATCCGCCCGAGCGATTTAAGGTTGCCTGGTGGGATCCTGCCACCCAAGAGGTGACGGTGATGGATGAGATTTTGGAACGCTATGCCTTTGACAGTTATTATTTTTTGGATTTGCAAAAGGTTCCCGTTGCGCGAAAAAATTATAATTATCAAGCGGAAATCTTTGGTTTAATCTGTCGGGTTTTGCTCACTCTTTTGGCGGAACTTTCTTTGGCGCTTCTTTTCCGATTCGGGCAAAAACGAAATGTTTTGCTGTTGCTGGACTTGAATCTAGCAACCCAGATTTTGCTGAACCTGGTGATCCTGCCGGCAGGTTATATGAATGGGCCTGTGCGGTTTTTCTCTCTTTATTGGTTGATGGAACTTTTAATTTTGGTTTTGGAAGGCGCCTTTTGTCTGTTCTTTTTGCCCAAACAGGCAGAAACATCGGCGGGAATCAAAAAAACCCATCCGATCCTCTATGCGCTGACAGCCAATCTGCTTTCTTTTGGCCTTGGCCTTTGGCTCTCACTTTTGATTCCGTCTGTATTTTGAAAAAGAAAAGGAGGAAAAGGATGAAAACCCATATCGACCGATTTCGTTCTGTTTGGAAGAAAAACGGCATTCTGTTTTTGAAAGCCATTGTTTTGTTGCTTTCTTTGTTCAAAATATTATCCACATTTATTTATACAGATAATCCATCCGACTGGTGGCTTTCCTTTTCTGATATTTCGTCCTTTTTGGTTTTGCTGGCAATAGCTTTTGGCGATTTTCCGCAGATTTGGAATGTGATTATCTTTGTTGTAGAAATCATAGCGCTGATTATGGCTGTTGCTTCTTTGATCCTGGTTCCTTTTAAGAAAAAGAAGGTATTTTTGGTTGGCATAATCAGTATCATTGTTTTAAATGTGTCAGATGCAATTTGTAGTTTGCTTGTTTGTTTTAGCGGATTATTTTTTGCCGGAATCGTTAACTTGCTTTTCTCTGCGCTAATCATTCTGATTTCTGTCTGTTTGTTGCGGCGGATATCGCAACGGGCCAAAAAGGCAGAAGAGCAGAGCGAAAAACAGGAAGATGCCCCCGAAGAAACGGTCTGTTTGAACGAGGTGTAAAGGGGGCTGTTCCTCCTCTTTTCGCAAATTGCCTTTTCCTTTTGGATCCCGAATGTTTTCCAAAAAACAAAGAAAAGACCGCCCTGTTTTCAGGGCGGTCTTTTGTTGTGTTGGGTGTTATTCTTCTCTGGGAAGAAACTCCAGCCGTTCTTCATCCGAAATCAGTTTCATTCTTCCCTGGGAAAGTTCGGTCAAAGAGGCAAGAAGACGGTCTGCCTCCACTTTTGCCAAAGAAACGGTGACGGTCACCGCCTCGGCGAAAACCGGTTCCTCCGGCAGGCGACAGACAAAATGATCCAAAAGTCGACGGACCGGGGTGTAAAGGGAATAGTCCACCTCAAAAGAGATCACCCGACAGGCAACAATTTCCGCAAAGGGTCTGGCATTTGCCACCGCATCGGCTGCCGCCGCCCGATAAGCCCGCTGCAGCCCCGAAGCCCCAAGTAAAATGCCGCCGAATTCTCTTGTAACGATCACGGCAACCCCTTTGAGTTCGCATTTGCGCAAAACTTCCAGCATGGGTTGGCCGGCAGTGCCTTTGGGTTCGCCGTCGTCTGCTGCCCGTTCGCTTCCGTCAAAAAAACGATAAGCATAGCAATAATGCCGGGCATCGGGATGCTTTTTTCGCTCTGCTTCCAACAAAAGCGAAACGGCTTCTTTGGTGTCTGCCGGCGCAAGAAGGGCAAAAAACTCTGATTTCTTTTCGGTATAATAGCCCTCAGCCGGGGCAAGCAGGGTGTTTTCTTCTGCCAAGATGGTCGCCTCCTTTCCAAGGGAAGAAAATCAGGGGCAGAGCCCAAAGGCGCCGCCCCGATTATCATTTTTTATCAATAGGCCAGTTTTTCAGCCAAAAAGGCCTTCAATTCGCTGATGGGAACCCGCACCTGTTCCATCGTGTCCCGATCACGGACGGTGACAGCATGGTCGGCAGGGGTGTTTTCGTCGCCCACGGTGTTGAAGTCCACGGTGATGCAATAGGGGGTGCCGATTTCATCTTCCCGGCGATAGCGCTTGCCGATGCTGCCGGTTTCATCGAAATCACACATAAAGTCCTTGCAGAGGAGATCATAAACCTCTCTGGCAGGCTCGCTGAGCTTTTTGGAAAGGGGCAGAACCGCTGCCTTGTAGGGAGCCAGCGCAGGATGCAGATGCAGCACGGTGCGCACGTCGCCGCCTTCCAGTTCTTCCTCTTCGTAGGCGTTGCACAGGAAAGCCAG
>JAFQMB010000112.1 GCA_017421095.1 Oscillospiraceae bacterium | reverse complement strand
TTTCTGTTCATATCGGGAAAAAGAGTCTCGCAGAGGGAATCCGCATTGTGATGGCACACATTGACAGCCCCCGCTTGGATTTGAAACCCCGGCCGTTGGTGGAAGATACCGATTTCGCCTATTTAAAAACCAACTATTACGGCGGCATTCGGAAATATCAGTGGCCTGCCATGCCTATGGCTCTTCACGGTGTGATTTATAAAAAGAACGGAGAAGCGGTTAATGTGGTGTTGGGGGAAGCCCCGACAGAGCCCTGCTTTACCGTGACTGATCTGCTGCCCCATTTGGCCCGCAAACAGGCCGGCCGCCCGGTGGAAGAGATTGTGGTTGGCGAGAATCTGAAACTTTTGGTCGGCAGTCGTCCCTTCAAGGATGATAAGGCCTCTGAAAAGGTGAAACTCAATATTTTGAAATGGTTCTTTGATAAATACGGTGTCACCGAAGAAGATTTCATCAGCGCAGAGGTGGAAGCTGTTCCTGCCTATGCCTCCAGAGAGGTGGGCCTTGACGGCAGTATGATTGGCGGATACGGCCAGGATGACCGGGTTTGTGCCTATCCATGCCACAGAGCCATGATGGATGTAACCGACCCGGAATATACCACCTGCTGCCTCCTTTGCGATAAAGAAGAAACCGGCAGCGATGGGAATACCGGTCTTGCTTCCAATTTCTTTTTGAACTTCCTGGAAGAGTTGGCAGAGTCTGCCGGCGTGCCTGTGCGTCGGATGCTGGCCAAATCCATGTGCCTTTCTGCCGATGTAACCCCCGCTTATGACCCTGCCTGGCCTGAGGTACACGACAGACAAAACGCCTCTTTCCTGAACAAAGGGGTTGCCATTATGAAATATTCCGGCTCCGGCGGAAAATACAGCACCAGTGATGCCTCTGCCGAAACGATGGCATATTTCCGCGCTTCTTTGAATCAGGCCGGCGTACCTTGGCAGATCGGCTGCCTTGGTGCGGTGGATGCCGGCGGCGGCGGAACCCTTGCAAAATACATCGCAAATTTGAATGTGGATGTTTTGGATATCGGTGTTCCGGTGTTGAGCATGCACTCTCCCTTTGAAGTGACTGCTAAAACGGACGTATATGCCGCATATTTGGCTTTTGCCGCCTTTTTGAAGGCAGATCCCAAAAACTGATCTTCTTTTGGATTTGCTTGCATAATCGGGTTTCAAATCGGGTATAGATGAATCAGTATTTATTACGATTTTGAGGAGGCAGTGACATGAAACTGTCCGGCGAGCAACTTGATCTGATTGTCAGTGTGGCGGATCGCTATCAAACCAAAGGTGAAATGGTTCACGCCATAGAAAACCACAGTGGCATCATCAATCGCACCTATATTTTGACCTATAAAGAGGGAAAAACCAAACGGATGTATACCCTTCAGCGGATGAACACCTATGTGTTTAAAAATCCCCATGAGGTGATGGATAATATCCAGCGGGTGACGGCCCATCTGACCGAAAAGCTCAAGGCACGTTATCCCTCGGACTATCGCAGAAGAACGCTTCGTGTGGTCCCCACCAAAAACGATGAAAATTTCATTCGGGATCCCAAAGACGGCTGTTGGCGGATGTTCACGTATATCGATCACGCCAGCGCCTATAACAGAGTGCGTGGAACCAGCGATTTTTATCGTTCCGGTCTGGCTTTTGGGGAATTTCAAGGGCTTTTGGCTGATTTTCCGGCTACTACACTTCACGAAACCATTCCTGATTTCCACAACACCCCGGTTCGCCTGGAGGCCTTGTTCCGCAGCGCGGAGGAGGATATCCAGCAAAGACGGGGGGCTGTTCGGGAAGAGTTGCGGTTTTTCCGTCAAAGGGAAGAGGCTGCAGGAAAAATCGCATCTTTGATCGCTTCCGGTGAGATTCCGCTGCGGGTTACCCATAATGATACCAAGTTTAACAATGTTTTGATCGATGACTACACCGGCGATGCCCTCTGTGTGATTGATTTGGACACGGTAATGCCGGGAACTGCCTTGTTTGACTTTGGGGATGCCGTTCGTTACGGCGCTTCCACCGCCGCGGAAGATGAGGCGGATGTGACCAAGATCGACCTGGATCTGGATCTTTTCCGCGCTTTTTCCACCGGCTTTATCCGTTCTACCAAGGGCCTTTTGACCGAAAATGAACTGAAATTGTTGGCTTTGGGCGCTTATACCATTACCGTTGAATTGGCAGCCAGGTTCTTAAAGGACTATTTGGATGGCGATCTTTATTTCAAGACCGCCTATCGGGGTCAAAATCTGGTGCGGGCAAGAGCACAGATTGCCCTGGCCAGAAAGATGGAAGAAAAGATGCCGCAGATGGAAGAAATCCTTTCGGAACTTTTGGATGTGAGCGAAGGATGTTCTTATATTGGAGGCCATATAAATCAGCAAATAGGACCCTGCATCAGCAGGTGCCTTTTTTTGAAAAATTACCGTTTTTTGATTAAATCTTGATACAAGCGGTCGCAACAATGGTTGTCTTTGTGAAGGAAAAATTGTTTCATTCTGGAGTAATAGGGCTCTTTCGGAACAAAATCGTTTTCAACATATTCCTTTAGGTTTGCCAATAAATCTGTTGCCGTTTCCGTAAAGGGACCAAAACCTTCGTGTAAAGGAAGATCCAATTCACGATAATTGTGTGATACCCCGGCTTTGAATTTATCGTAGTCAGGAACAAAATAAAGGATGGGACAGTTCAAATAAACGGCATCAAAAACGATGGAAGAATAATCGGTGATCATCAAAAGATAATCATCCATCTTGGTGTCGCCGCAGGAAACGGTAATACGATCACTTTTTATTTCAAAGAGCTCGTTGTAACAAGAAAAAATGGGATGATTTTTGAAATCCAAATAAAGATCGTTTTCTTCCAAAAGATGAATCAGATCAGGAGAGTTCAGAAAAGCAGAAACCTCTTGATAAAAATCAGAGGTAACAAAAATATCTGGAATGGCTTCCCGTTGATTTTCAACCAGCGGACCGATCAAATTGCTCCTCCAAGAAGGAGAAAAGAGAATACGGTTCTTTTTCTTCTGTTCTGTGGAAATTAGATCATAGCGCGGCATACCGCTTTGGATCAAATCTGAGAGCGAATAGCCGTATTTTTTGGTAAAATTTTTGATTTCAAAATTGCTGGAAACGACAACACGATCAATGATGCAACGCTCTTTGGCATACATATTCGGAAGAGAGGCGTGCAAAATACCATGTTGAAGATAAACCAACTCATAACGGGTCAGATCGGAATACCAGCGCAATGGCTTAATTCCAAACGGGCAGATGTTTGATAGGTTTGAGAAGGAAGTGATGATTTTATCGCAGTTCAAATAAAGATATTTGTGCTTAAAACTGCGAAAACGAACCACAAACGGGATTTCATCTTTGGAAAATCGTTCGGACAATTGGTTCCAATCGCAATCGTTCAAAATATAGTATCTTTTGACACCGTCTTTGATTCCGCAATCATGTTTGAATTGGATATAAGCGTTGTCAAAAACACCGTAACGATCCAAATAGATCCACGTTTCCGTCTTCGGACGGATGGTGGTCATGCCGCGATAAATGGGGATTTTAACATCTTCCTTGAGATAAGAGAGCACATTCTTGATTGAACTGGCTTGCTTTATGAAGAAATTGGATTTTTCAATGCGGAATGTGTTTTCTTCATCAAGATAGAAACGTTTTTTCTTGTAATAAAACTGCTTGTTCTTTTTTCCCTGATGGAAACCGGCAGCAGGCATAAAATAATATTCCGGTTGATAGAAATACCCGTTCACCTCAATTTGAAGGGCAAAAGAGTTGACTTGGTCTATATCTAAATTTAACTGAATACGCCAAAAATTTGCAGTCTTGATTCTGGCGTGATAAAAGTTAAATGAAGATTCGGTCAAAGAAAGTTTTTCTTTTTTTCCGTTGTAAATCAAATAGACACAAGGCTGTTGTTCCGTATATAAGAAAACCGGCGATTTGATAAAGCCGTCAAAAAAGACCGATTTGTCAACCACCTTGAATTTGTTGACGACGAGGGTCGGATGTTTTGTGGAATAAATCTCCTCATCACCAGCCATCATTCGAATATTGTCATTTTCAAATTCCACATAGATGTTATGGTCTTGTTTCAGTTTTAACAAAAACATCTTGTGATAAAGATCAACCGTTGGATGAGCGAGGATCACTTCGCTGTCCATCTTTTTGATCAAAGAAATCAAACGACCGGTTGCCTTTTGAAAATCTTCGTCATGATAGTGATAAGGCAATAAGATATCCGCAGAATTTTTCCAATTCAAATCGTGGATATAATATGCTTGCACGAAGGGGGGGATATGTTCGCCATATTTCTCGAAAATACTTTCCCACAAAGAGGTCGATTTTTCGAAAATATAATAAGCGCCTGCGCGGGAATTCATCGCGCTACTGGCATGCTTCAAATAAAGATATTCTGGCCCTTGACAGAAACCGATGGTCTTCTTTTTGGACAGCGTTTCAATGATATATTTTTGGTCTTCATGGACGGTCAAATTTGTGTCGAACAAAATGTTTTGTCCGGCACCCATATTTTTGACGCAAATATTCATGGTTGTTTGGGTAATAAACCAGTTTTCGGGGAAAGTAAGATCAAAAACACCGGTATGATTAAGCCGTTTATAGCGAAAGTGCATCGGCATTCTCTGGCCGTTTTGAACCGGCACAATGCGATAGGTGACCAGATCCACTTCGTCGTAATGGGCGTCAAAGAAATCGGAAACAGCCTGCAAGGTATCCGGTGTCAGGGTGTCATCGGAATCCAGATAGAGAAAGTATTTTCCCTGTGCCTTTTCGATACCATAGTTTCTGGCAGAGGAAACACCGCCGTTTTCCTTGGGCAGATATCGAAAGATGGGGCTCATGGATTCATACTTTTTGCAAATTTCACCGCTCTGATCGGTGGAACCGTCGTCCACAAGCAAAACCTCAAAGTCTTTTTTTGCCATGGTCTGTGCCATCAACGATTGCAGACAGGGTTCGATATACTTGGCAGCGTTAAAAACCGGAATGATTACCGAAATCTGATAGGGGAACAAAATCAACACTCCATTCAAATTTTATCAGGTACAAACCGCATAATTATCTATATTTTAACACAAAAAGAAGCAAACTGCAACCAAATTACCGCAGGAAATACGATCTTTTGTTGCTTGGAAACTGGGATTGTATTCTATATTACTTCAAATTCTGAAGAAAAAAAGGAGTGCATCGAGAAATGCACTCCTTATATTGAATGAGAACAATTGGTTATTGCTGTGCCAAAATATAATCGATGATGCCGAGAACAGTTGCTTTTGCCAACAGGTCCTGATTTTCCGCTTTGGAAAGATGGGCAAACTCTGTGGGGTTGTTGACAAAACCGTATTCCACCAAAATGGCCGGGAACCGCATATCACGGCACATATATTTGGGCGCATATTTATCGCCTCGGTTAAAATAAGAGGAGGAATAGCCATACATCACCGGATAAACAGCGGCAAGCCGGTCGTTTACCGCTTCGGCAAGGGGTTGGGTGAAGGGGGCATAGTAATAGGTTTCTGTGCCGCAGGCAGAGGAGGAAGAAGAGGAATTGTGATGCAGACAGAGAAGAATATCCGGCTCAATTGCTCTGGCATTTTCCATCTTTAAGATCAACCCTTCGGTGCGGTCGGTGATATTTCTGGGAAGCTGCACCACCTCGGCACCCGCCTCTTCCAGATATTTTCCAACCAGATCCGAAATGGCAAAGTTCAGATCCACCTCGTTGACGCCACCGAAACCGGAAGCGCCGATGTCACCACCGCCGTGGCCGGGGGTAATGCCGATTTTAACCCCTTCCAGGGAAAACCCAAACTGATTTTCTGCCGGCTGAATGCTCATTTTGTTTCGCACAGAAATCACCAGTTCGCCTTTTTCGTTCAGTTTGGAAGAAACCCCCGAGAAGGCTTTTCCGTTCTTGAAATACAATTTGAACTGCAATTTGCGAATGCCGCTTTCAGGGTCGGTCACCCTTTGAACCAAAACCCGATCAAAAAGACTGCCTTCGGGCATATCAAAGGTGGGAATATCTCCGATATAAGGGATTTCAATGAGCAGATGGGTGGGATTAAACTGCCGAACGGTGTGATTTGAGGCGGTGTTGACAGAGAAATCAACCCCCTCCAGACTGATGACCGGATTCACAGGATAGGTCATTTTGAAGGTAAGGGTGGTGAATTTTCCGCTGCCGTCAATGGAAAAGTCATCCAGACGGTTGTTGACCACACCGGTAATCAGAGTTTGGTCTGTAACCGCTTCGGTATCAATCACAAAGATCCGTCTGCCGGAGCATAGATTGTAATAATGGATGGTCTCGCCGCTCCATTGAATGGTCAGCATCTTGCCGTTCACATAGTCATAGGTGCCGGGCACATAATAATAAACCAAAGGAGTAGCCCAGTTATCCAATGTGGTGGTCTGCAATGTTTCAACCCATCCGTTTTCCTGGGTATCAACCACCTTCACAATAGTGCCGGGCGCGGCAAAAGTTCCGGTGTCGGTGGCATATTCGATTTTGGTGCCGGGGTTGCTGGGCGGCGGTGTTGTTTCAGAGGTCACTTCCGAACTTTCTTCCTCTGGGGGGAGAGAGGGTTCATCAGGAAGAGAAGTTTCAGGCTGAGAGGATTCGGGTTCATCGGGGGTGGAAACTTCCGGAACAGAAGAACTCTCGGGCGGGGCAGAGGATTCTTCTTCGGAAGAAACTTCCGGCGGCGGTGTCGGCTGGGAAGGAACCTCGGGAGGCGGCAGTTTGGCATTTACTGTGACAACCCCGCCGTCTCTGACCTCAGAAGATCCGTTATAGGTGGCTTTGATCTGATATTCACCCAGATTCTGAACCACCTCGGTTGCTTCTGGCAGTGTATAATAGGCCACATAGGTGCGATAGGCGTTTTCTCTGTTTTCTTCGTGGTCGCCTTCAATCTCCATCATTTCCATGGGAATAACAGCGCCGTTGATCAAAAGTTCACAAACAGATCCTTCGTATGCCATAGCCGAAAAGGTCAGTGTCATATTCCCGTTGGCGGCAATGTCGCCGGAGGGAGCAATAGAATCCAAAATCCGAATTTTTTTGGTGATGGTATAGGTTACACTGGTGGATTTGTGTTCCAAAGTAAAGGTGTTGACGCCGGTTTTCAGCGTGTATGTCAAAGAAAAGTTTCCCTCTGCGGTAACATCCACCGCCTTTCCGTTGACCAGCAATGGGAAGTTAGGATCGCTGGTGCCGGTAAACTGAACGCTGTTGTCATAGGTGATAAAACTCTGTTTGGTGGGGCGGGTCATATGAAGATCCTTGAGGATCAGGTCGGAAGAGAGCCCTTCGCGCAGATGTTTGATCAACACCTGGGTGTTGTTTTGCAGATTGAGATCCAATGCCTGCAAACTGGCAAGGCAGCAGCCGCTGTAATAACCGGTATTTTCCGCCGCCATCACCTGACGCACGATCTGGTCGGGGGAAGAAAAACCCTCTTTTTCAGTGCAGGCGAATTCATTGTGGAAGCGATAAGTCAAAAGGAAATCATGTTTTGCGGTAAGATCCGCCCACCAGGTGAAAACCTCTTGAAGGGGGACCTGAAGATCGGTGATGGCATGAGGAGCGTCTACCAAAACAAAATCCACGGTCTTGTTTTCCAATAAACCGGGCAGATCCAGATTGGCGCCGGTTTTCATTTCAAACTCTGCCGAAGTCTTGCTGCCGGCATTATCAGTAGAGAGATTTGCCCATACGGGATCGCAAAGAAGTCCGATCGCCAGATCAAAATTGGAAAGCTTGATGGCATAAGAGACCCCGTCCAACAAACCGCTGGTCTGTTCGGTCAGTTCCGCTTCCAAACCGATTCCGCTTCCGCTGTTCCAATAAGAAGAAAAGGCGGTCTGGGTAGTGGGGTTATAATAGTTGGTAAGCAAAACCCCGTCCGGTTCATACATCATGGCAAAATTCTGCGCCCGTTTGACAGCCAGATCCACAGCAGAGGTGTTCAGATAATCAAAGACCGCAGTTTCTTCCAGAATGGTGAAACGAAGGAGATCCAGGGTGCAGATGACATAAAAACCAGCTTTTTTGGCCTCTTCGATGAAATAAGAAACCGGATCAAAACTCAGATCGGCCATCATCGGATCCTGTTCCAATTCCAAGCCTTCTAAAATGGTGCCGATTTCGGTGGAAGTGTTTAAATATAAGGTGTTGATTCCAT
>JAFQMB010000111.1 GCA_017421095.1 Oscillospiraceae bacterium | reverse complement strand
GATTCGAATCCAAAAACAGTGTAACCATCGAGGTCAAAGACCCTTCGGTTCAACAATAAATAAACAGATAATAACAAATCAACAGAAGGAATCGGATTTATGAAAAATTTGGTAGAACAAGCAAAAAGTGAAATCAGAAACGGCATTCTTTTCGCTGTCAAAAAAGCGCAGGATTCAGATCAGCTTCCCAAAGAGGCAGAACTTCCCGACTTTACCGTTGAAATCCCTGCTGATGTGAAAAACGGCGATTTTGCCACCAATGCCGCCATGGTTTCTGCAAGAGTTTTCAAAATGCCGCCTGTGCGCATTGCCGCTGTTTTGGCTGAACATTTTCCGCTGGAAGGCAGTATGTTTGCCTCCTGCAGCGTTGCCGGCCCCGGTTTTCTGAACTTTGTTTTGGCACCCGTTTGGTTTTCCTCTGTTCTGCAGGCCGTTTTTGAAGAACAGGAAAATTACGGAACCACCAATCTGGGCGAAGGAAAGAAGATTCTGGTTGAATTTGTTTCCGCCAACCCCACCGGCCCTATGCATATCGGCAACGCAAGAGGCGGTGCCCTGGGTGATTGCCTGGCATCGGTGCTCTCTGCTGCCGGATATGAAGTAGACCGGGAATTTTATGTCAATGACGCCGGAAATCAGATTGCCAAGTTTGGTTTGAGCCTTGATCTGCGTTATCAGGAATGTTGCGGCTTGGAAATTGAAATGCCCGAGGATAGTTATCACGGACAAGATATTGTGGAGCACGCCAAAAATTTTTATGCCGTACATCAGGATGCTTATATGTCTTCCGATGAATCGGAACGCAGAGCTGCTCTTGTCGCCTTTGCGCTGCCTAAAAATGTTCAGACTTTGCATGACGATTTGGAAAAATATCGCATCACCTATGATAAGTGGTTTTATGAAAGCGAAGTCCATAACAACGGGGAAGTAGCCCGAGTGATTTCCCTTTTGAAAGAAAGCGGCTATACCTATGAAAAGGATGACGCTCTTTGGTTCAAGGCCGAGCAGTTTGGTTGCGAAAAGGATTATGTTTTGATTCGTTCCAATGGTCTGCCCACCTATGTGGTGCCGGATATTGCGTATCATTATAACAAGCTGGTCACCCGCGGTTATGACCGTGCCATTGATGTACTTGGTGCCGATCATCACGGATATGTTCCCCGTTTGAAGGCCGCTCTTCAGGCTTTGGGGGTCGATCCTTCCAGATTGGATGCTGTTTTGATGCAGATGGTCCGTTTGGTGCGGGATGGTGAGGTGGTCAAAGCCAGCAAAAGAAGTGGCAAGGCGATCACCTTGGCAGTCTTGTTGGATGAAGTTCCTATTGATGCAGCACGATTCTATTTCAATCTGCGAGAAGCCAATTCCCATTTTGATTTTGATTTGGATCTGGCGGTGGAACAATCCTCTCAAAATCCGGTTTATTATGTCCAGTATGCCCACGCCCGTATCTGCAGTATTTTGAAGCATCTGGAAGAAGAGGGAATTACTCCGCTTCCTGTTTCTGAAGAAATCTTCAATCTCCTGCGTGAGCCGGAGGAACTGGCTTTGATCCGTCATATCTCTCTGCTGCCGGATGAGATCAACGATGCCGCTAAAGATTATGACCCCTCTTTGATGACCAAATATCTCACCGACCTTGCAACCTGCTTCCACAAATTCTATAATGCCTGTAAGTGCAACTGTGGTGAAATCTCGTTGACCAGCGCCAGACTTTATCTCTGCAAGGCAACCAGACAGGTGCTTGAAAATGTGCTCAAGATGCTCAAAATCAATGCACCGGAACATATGTAAGGAGGGAACAGGGATGAAAGAACAAAACCATCCGGTTCAGGTGGAAGAAAACAAAATGGGCGGTATTGGTCCGATTTACACCAAGCATTTTGTGACTGGGGAATCCTGCGGTGCGCATATCCGCATTTTAGCCCAAGTTACTCTGCCTGTCGGCAGTTCTCTCGGGGTTCACACCCATTCGGGCGAGCGTGAGGTATATCATATTCTCTCCGGAAAGGCTCTTTATCAGGATGATGAGCAGGCATACGAAATCGTAGCCGGAGATACTACCGTCTGTCTGGACGGTCATTCCCATGGCATTTCCAACACGGGTGAAGAAGATTTGGTCTGGATTGCTGCTGTGATCCGCGATTGAGAAAAATTAAGCACCCGCGACAGGATTCCCTGTTGCGGGTGCTTTTTTCTGTTATCTCCGTTTTCCGGGTTTGATCCGGCGCTTTTTTTGAAGGGCGACAGATTTTCGATCGGATTGCATTGCTTTGCGATTCAAAGTGGGATGTTTTTTCTTTTGAATGTTATGATAAACAGCCAACACAATATAACCGACGATCAGAAGCAGCAAAAGACCGTAAACCAAAAATGCCCACGGGGAAAGAAAGATATTTTTGGTCAACTGCGCCAAATACAAAATCTGGCTTCGTTTGACCTCGTCTTTTGCAATCAAGGGGACTTTTCCGATTACCTCACCGCTTAAAACCAACTCGCCGTATCCGATCTCCTGGCCGGGAGCGATAGGGGCTTCAATGAATTCGGGCAAAACAGGACGAAGATAGATACTGGTTTCATCTACCTCATTGGGAACCAAACGAGAAAAATTCTCTTTGGGATAAAGAAGAACAAAATCCGTATCAGAAGAAAGTGTGACTTTTATCTGGGTACAAGGGGAATCAATATCAACCAACTCTTTATAAGAGTAATTGGAAAAAGCCCATTGAAAGAGTTTTTTCGCATCGGTCAAAGCGCCGTTTTCGGCAATATATTCTCCTTTATCATCCAAAGCAGGGGAGCCCAACACCACAAGATAATAGGTGAGTCCGTTTTTTGTGGCAGAAAAAAGACCGCATCTTCCGGTTGCCAACGTTCCGACCACCTTAAGCCCGTTGGCGCCCTCGTAATAATATTGGCTGGAAGAATTCATCAGACGGTTAGAATTCACCAAAATCCGGGACTGTGCATGGACATTATTTGCCGCAACCGTATACCGGAGGGTGGCTCCCATTTCGGAAATCACCGGATCGGCCATTCCGGCCTGCAAAAGAAGGAGCATATCTCTTGCGGTGGAAGATTGACCGGTGTTTTCCCGGCCGCTGGCATTGGTGAAAACGGTGTTTTCCATTCCAAGTTCTTTGGCTTTTCTGTTCATCAGTTCGGCGAAATATGCCTCGCTGCCTTCGCTGATATAATCGCCCAAAATTTCAGCCGCTTCATATGAATTCTGAACCATCATACAGTAAAGCAGTTCCCGCACAGAAAGGATTTCACCCTGGCGAACATCGGCGGTAGGATATCCCATCCCATAAAGACGATCATAAAGAATGGCTCTGGCCTTTACCTTTTCTTCGTCCAGATCTTCGGCTCTTTCCATCACTACAAGGGCGGTCATAATCTGCGAAAGACCGGTCATATCCAAACTTTTATCTGCATTTTTTTCATAAAGAATCTGCCCGGTATCCGGGTTATAAAGAATAACCGCCTCACTTGTCAGATCAAAAGCCGGTGTGCCGATGGTGCCACTTTCGGCCAAAACAGAAAGCGGTGTAATCACCATCAGAAGCGACAGGAAAAGAGAAAAAAACACTTTTTTCATATGGACAACATCCTTCGTTTGTTGTATGATATCAGTATCACCAAAATGATTGAATTTGTTTCAAACTTTATTCTAATATCATAACGGATTTTGATCGGATTGTAAACAGGCAGCCGGGGAAATTTATCCCCTTTTCTCTCTGTTTTTCGTCGATTGAAATCTTTTGCGACAAAAAAGGAGGGAATGGACTTGATTTTGATTACCGGCGACACCCACGGTGATCTTTCCCGGCTCAAAGGTGCCTCCTTTCGTGCTTCTCATACCAAAAAACCGCGAAAAGGAGACACGCTGATTATCTGCGGCGATTTCGGCTTTTTGTGGGACGGTTCTGAAAAAGAAAAGGCTGCTTTGAAAAAACTTTCCAAAAAGAAATACCGTATCCTCTTTGTGAAAGGAACCCATGAAAATTTTGATTTATTGGAAGGGTATCCTCTTGTGGAGTTTGCAGGCGGAATGGCCCGGAAACTCGCTTCAAACATCTTCTGCCTGGAAAACGGGTATTTCTTCTCTCTTGACGGGACAGACTTATATGCTTGCGGCGGTGGTGAAAGCCCGGACAAACTGATTCGGATGGATGCCGGAAGTTATGATCATCGGGAGCTGCCTTCAGAAGAAGAGGTTTTTCGGGCAGACAACCGATATTTCACCCATCCTTTGAATGATAAAGGCCTGCGTGCGGATATCATTGTCACACATGATGCTCCGACCAAGATTCGAAATCTGATCGATCTCAACAACAAAGAAATGCATCATCTCCACGCTCATTTTGACCGCATTTCCCAAGAAGGAAAATTCGGTGTCTGGTATTTCGGAAGACATCATTTGGACCGCAAGATCTCCTCTCAATTTTACGGGGTTTTTCGCGGGATTTTAACGGCCGTTCCCAGAAAAAAGCGCCGTCGCGGTAAATGAAACAGCAACTAAATTATTGATAGAAAAGGAATTAAAATATGATGAAATTCTTCTCCCGTTTTCTTATTATGACACTTGCTTTATTGACCCTTGTTTGCCCCCTTGTTTCCTGTGGCGGTGGGGAAGAGGAAAAATCTTCTCTTCCTTCAGAACCTGTCAGTGAAGTTTCTTCTGTTATCGAAATCGGCTATGATTATAGCCGCCCCGTTCCGAAGGTGGAAGGAGATTGGGCCAAAAAATCTTATTTTTCCGACGCTGTTTTCATCGGAGACAGTGTGACCACCGGTTTGACCATCTATTCTTTCTTCGAGAATGCAACGGTTTTGGCCGAACGGGGAATCGACCCGGATAACATTTTCACCAAAAATATTTCTTCTGAAAACAAAACCATTATGGCCCTTTTGGCAGAAAAAGAATATGCCAAGATCTACATTATGTTGGGGGCCAATGCCGCGGTTTATATGTCTGCCGAAGAATATATCACCGCTTATGCCAAGATGCTGGATGAAATTGTCAAACTGCAGCCCAATGCGGTCATCTATATCCAGGCGGTTTTCCCGGTGACTAAGGCCCTTTCGGACAGCAATACTTCTGCCGGAAAAACGCTCACCAATGAAACGATTATCGCTTATAACACCAAGCTGCTGCAGCTGGCCGCAGAAAAGAAGGTCTATTTTGTCAACACCTTTGAATGCATGGCAAAAGAAGGAGCGATGCCCTCAGAATACAGTCCGGACGGGGTTCATATCAATGCTGCCCAGTATCAACTTTGGTATGATTATCTCCGTTCACACGTGATCATCGAAGGATAAACAAAAAGAAGGCAGGGAATTTGAATGAAAAAGATTGGTATTCTGTTTCCCAGCGAAACAGAACTTGCTCCTTTTCTGGATGATGTGGCAATCGGCAG
>JAFQMB010000110.1 GCA_017421095.1 Oscillospiraceae bacterium | reverse complement strand
GGTGGCACCTCCCAGAATGCTGATCGCATTTTTGGAAAACAACCTCAATGAGGACGGAAGCGTTCGGATCCCCGAGGCACTGCGTCCTTATATGGGCGGCCAGAGCCGGATCGGCTAACATTTTTATCCCCCACAGTTTATAACGGTGGGGGATTTTTGTGCGGCTGATAAAAGGCTCTCTTTTTGAGAAGTCCTCTCCGTCACACTTTGCGCGCCACACCTTTGAAGAAGGAGATCCATCCTTTCTTGCCCTCTCCGTCACCCTCTGCGCGCCACTCCTTCGAAGAAGGAGATCCTCTCCCAAAGGGAGAGGCATTGACTACCGGTTCCCCGGAAAAGGCTCCCTCCCTGAAGAGAGCAATCGACCAAGGCGAGCGAGAGGACAAAGCGTGCCGGATGGAGTTTTCTACGGATGAACAAATAATGTTAAAACATGCTATTATAATCTGTGCTTATATCTGTTGTGGAATAATAAAATAGAAACTTCCCAAAACCCCTTGAAAAGTGGGAGAAAAAGGGCTAAAATAGGGAAAACAATTGTAAGGAAGGAGTCTGCTTGTTATGTTGGAGTGTAATTACGACAATAAATTTGTAAAAGAGGGCTTGACCTTTGACGACGTGCTGCTGATCCCCGCCAAGAGCGATGTGCTGCCCGCCGATGTCAGTTTGAAGACCAGACTCACCAAAACCGTTTCTTTGAATGTTCCCCTGATGAGCGCCGCGATGGACACCGTCACCGATTCCAGAATGGCCATTGCCATGGCCAGAGAGGGCGGCATCGGCGTAATCCATAAGAATATGAGCATCGACCAGCAGGCCGAAGAGGTGGATAAGGTGAAGCGCAGTGAAAACGGCGTCATCCTGGATCCTTTCTTCCTCTCTCCCGAGCATTATGTTTATGATGCCAACGAGCTCTGCGCCAAATATCGCATTTCCGGTGTTCCCATCTGTGAAAACGGCAAACTGGTGGGGATTCTGACCAACCGTGACCTGCGTTTCCTCACCGATTTCAACATCAAAATCAAAGAGGTGATGACCAGCAAGAATCTCATCACCGCCCCGGTGGGAACTACTTTGGAACAGGCAAAGGATATCCTCTGCCGTCATAAGGTGGAAAAACTGCCTTTGGTGGATAATGATGGTCGTCTGCGCGGTTTGATCACCATCAAGGATATTGAAAAGGCCGAACAGTATCCCAACTCTGCCCGGGATGCTCAGGACCGTCTGCTCTGCGCCGCCGCTCTTGGCGCAACAAACGATGTGTTGACCCGTGCTGCCAAACTGGCCGAAGCCCAGGCAGACGTTTTCGTTTTGGATTCTGCCCACGGTCATTCCAAAAACATCTTCACTGCCTTGGAAAAGGTGAAGCGTGCCTTCCCCGATATCCCGGTGATTGCCGGTAATGTTGCCACTGCCGCCGCCGCAAGAGATCTGATCAACGCCGGCGCAGACTGCATCAAGGTTGGTATCGGCCCCGGCAGTATCTGCACCACCCGTGTGGTTGCCGGTATCGGTGTGCCCCAGATCACCGCGGTTTATGATGTGGCAAGAGAAGCAGCTCCTTATGACATCCCTGTGATTGCCGACGGTGGTATCAAGTATTCCGGCGACCTGGTGAAGGCTTTGGCTGCCGGTGCCAGCGTGGTGATGCTGGGTTCTGTGCTGGCCGGCTGCGAAGAAAGCCCCGGTGAAACCGAAATCTTCCAGGGCCGTCAGTTTAAGGTTTACAGAGGTATGGGTTCTTTGGCTGCCATGGCCAAGGGCTCCAAGGACCGTTATTTCCAGGAAAACAACAAGAAACTGGTTCCCGAAGGGGTCGAGGGCCGCGTTCCTTACAAGGGCTCTCTCTCCGAAACGGTTTATCAGCTGTTGGGCGGTGTTCGCTCGGGTATGGGCTATTGCGGCTGCCACACCATTTCCGAATTGCAGGAAAAGGGTCAGTTTGTCCGTATCACCGGCGCAGGTTTGAAGGAATCTCATCCCCACGATATCTTCATCACCAAAGAAGCCCCCAACTATTCTGTGCAGATCTGAAAATAAAAGCAAAGCAGGCCACCCGAATTTCGGGTGGCCTTTTTGTGTCTGTCTTGGCAACGCTGATAGGCTGGGGGTTATACAGATGGAGGTCAGCTTATTTACCTATTCTCTACACGTTGAGCCACCTCGTCCACCCTCTCCGTCACCTACGTTGCCACTCCTTCGAAGAAGGAGATCCTCTCTCCTTGGGAAAGCTCCCGTGATAGCGGGTGAGAGGGTCGAGCGATGGACAAGGGGACAAAGAGGAAAAGGTGAAGGCAAAAAACAACCCCTCTGCTGAAAAACAGAGGGGTTTGGGATTGAAATTATTCTTCGTCTTTCCGGCCGGGGGCGTTGGCGATGACATCCTTTTCCAGATGGGCGGGCAGCTGATCATAGCGGATAAATTCAAAGGTGAATTTGCCTCTGCCCTGGGTCATGCTGCGCAAAACGGTGGTAAAGTCGTTCATTTCGCTCATGGGAACTTCGGCTTCGATCTCTTGCATCTTGCCAACGGGGTTCATGCCCAAAATGCGGCCGCGGCGCTTGTTGATATCGCTCATCAAATCGCCGGTGCAGGAATCGGGCAAAACGGCCTTCAAAATGCCGATGGGCTCCAACAAAACAGGGCTTGCCTGGGGCAGACCGGTTTTATAAGCGATGGAAGCGGCCATCTTAAAGCTCATTTCGGAAGAGTCAACCGGGTGATAGGAACCGTCATACAAAGTGGCTTTCAAACCGACCACCGGATAACCGGCGATGACACCGCGCTTGATGGCGTCCTGCAGGCCCTTTTCCACAGCGGGGAAGAAGTTGCGGGGCACGCTGCCGCCGAAGACCTCTTCCGCAAAGACCAGACCTTCTTCTTCGCAGGGCTCAAAGCGGATCCAAACATCACCGAACTGGCCGTGACCGCCGGTCTGTTTCTTGTGGCGGCCCTGAACCTCAACCTTTTTGCGGATGGTTTCCCGATAGGGAACGGTGGGGGTGGCGGTTTCCACATCCAGGCCGAATTTGCTCTTCAGCTTGGAAATGACCATATCCAGATGCTGATCGCCCAAACCGGTGATCACCTGTTCGTGGGTTTCGTTGTTGACGGTATAAGAAAGGGTCAGATCCTCTTCACACAAACGCTGGAGTGCGCCGGCGATCTTTCCTTCGTCGCCCTTGTTCTTGGCACTGATGGCAAGACCCATGGTGGGGTTGGGGAAGGGAATCATGGGAACCTTCACCACACAGTCGGGGGCACAGAGGATGTCGCCCGTCTGCACATTGCCCAGTTTGGCCAGGGCTGCGATGTCGCCTGCCACAACCTCTTTGGCGTCTTCCTGCTTTTTGCCTTTGAGGAAGATGATCTTGCCGATTCTTTCGGGTTCGCCGGTGCGGCTGTTAACAGGAGAAGCATCTGCGGTGAGTTTGCCCCGCAAAACCTTCACATAAGAAAGTTTGCCGATAAACGGGTCGGCCACGGTTTTGAAAACGTGAACTGCCAGGGGGCCGTTGGGATCACAGGGGATTCTGGTGGTTTCGCCCTTTTCGTCGGTGCCCTTGATGACGGCTTTATGAACCGCAGAGGGGAAATAGACGGCCATATAGTGGGTCAGATGGTCAATACCTTCCAGCGTGGTGCTGCTGCCGCAGAAAACGGGGATCAGCTTGTTGGCGGCAATACCCAGATTCAAACCGTTGCGGATTTCGTCGGCGGTGAATTCTTCGCCGGCAAAGAATTTTTCCATGTATTCATCGCTGGTTTCGGCGATGGCTTCCTGCAGGGTCTGACGGGCTTCGTCCAAAAGTTCCAGTCCTTCGGGCAGATCGATTTCGTGGCTGTTGCCCTTGCCGTCATAAGCATAGGCCTGGCTGTGCAGGACGTTGACGATTGCTTCCACCTTGTGGTTCACCACATGGGGGATGACCACCGGGCAGATGGCGACACCGAATTTTTCCCGCAGCTGACGGAAGCATTTGTTGAAGTCGGCAGATTCACTGTCGATCTTGGAAACAAAGAAGGCAACGCTCTTTCCCTGAGAAACGGCCAGCTCATAGGCAATCTCGGCACCGGGGGTGACGCCGCTCTTGCCGGAAACAACGATCAAAACCGTTCCGGCCGCCTGGACCCCTTCATACATCCCGCCGGCAAAGTCGAAAGAACCGGGGGCATCCAGCAGGTTGATCTTTCTGTCTTTTGCTTCGAAAGAAGACATGGAAAGCGACATGGAGCTCAGACGCTTGATCTCTTCGGGATCCGAGTCCATCACGGTGTTACCGTCGGCCACCTTTCCCAGTCTGTCGGTCGATTTATTGTAAAAAAGCAGGGCTTCGGCCAAAGAGGTCTTGCCGCTGCCGCCGTGACCGGCCAGCATGACATTTTTAATGGCTTCGGAGGGATAGGTTTTCATGGGTGCATTCGCTCCTTTGATAAAAAATGGCTCGAGTTCCTTGTTTGAAAAAATTTGCTGAAATCGGAACTTCTTAAATAGGATAACACAGCAAGGGGAAGGGGTGCAATCGGTTTTTGGCGTAAATTCCCTGCCAAGGGGCTGTTTTTTGTGAAATTTTTGCGCCAAAACGGAAAGGCTATCATATTTTTTGGAATTTTCTTGTTCAAATTGCACAATAAACCGGCAAAAGGGAGCAAAGTTTGGACGGGGTAAACAGCCGGAAAAAAGATAAAATTTTCTTTCGAAAAAAAGAGGAAAAAGGATAAAATCGGCGTATTTTATAGGTGACAGGAAAAGGAGGCGGATGATATGACCATTCGGGAACAGATCGAACGAAACGAAGAACTGACCCTTTCCCCGTATGCAACCTTTGCCGCCAATTCGGCAGGCAGAGCAAAAGAGGAGGCACCATGCGAAATCCGGACCTGTTTTGCCAGAGATCGGGATCGGATTTTGCATTGCAAATCCTTCCGCCGCCTGAAACACAAAACCCAGGTCTTCCTCGCCCCCGAGGGGGATCATTACCGCACCCGACTGACCCACACGCTGGAGGTTTCGCAGATTGCAAGAACCATCGCAAGAGCGCTGCGGCTCAACGAAGATCTGACCGAGGCCATTGCCTTGGGGCATGATCTGGGCCACACCCCCTTTGGCCACGCAGGAGAAACCACCCTGGGGCAGATCAACGGGCTGGGGTTTGCCCATTATAAACAATCGGTTCGGGTGGTCACCGAACTGGAAAAGAATTTTCAGGGCTTGAATCTGACCCTGGAAGTGATCGACGGAATCGAGAATCACACCAAGGGGGATTGGCCCACCACAAGGGAAGGGCAAATTGTCCGTCTTTCGGATCAGATCGCCTTTTTGAACCACGATGTGGAGGATGCGGAAGAGGCGGGGGTGCTTTCGGCTTCTCAGATTCCATATGAGGTGACAGCACGCTTTGGAGAAACCAAAAGCCGCCGCATCACCGCCATGATCCGTTCCATTTTGGACAACGGAGTTCGGCAGATCGGCTTCTTGCCGGAGGATGAGGTCATCTTCGGGCAGTTCAAGGATTTTATGTATCAAACGGTCTATCGGGATCCGGTGGCCAAAAAGGAAGAAAAAAAGGTTTTGGGGCTGATCACAGGCCTTTATGATTTTTATTATTCTCATCCCGAAGAAATGCCGGACGGCTATCAGAAATTGGCCGAGCGGGATTCTCTTGCCCAGGCGGTGACCGATTATATCGCCGGGATGAGCGATGATTATGCCATTTTTACCTACGAAAAACTCTATGTCCCCCAAAGATGGAGCGCGGGGATGGAAAAATAAGAAAAGAGAAAAAAGAGAAAAGGAGGTGCAAAGTCTTGCGGTTTGATGCCGATTTTTTGCAAGAGGTCAAATATCAAAATGAGATCGTCAGCTTGATCTCTTCTTATGTAAATTTGAAAAAAGCCGGCCGGCTGATGAGTGGTCTTTGCCCCTTCCACGCCGAAAAATCTCCCTCGTTTATGGTCTATCCCGACACCCAAAGCTATTATTGCTTTGGCTGCGGGGCGGGAGGAGATGCCATCACCTTTATCATGGGCAGAGAAAATCTGGACTATGGGGAGGCGGTTCGGTTTTTGTGTGAACGGGCGGGCATCCCGTTGCCGGAAGAGGATATGGAACGGGAAACGACCGACCTGCGCCGAAGAATTTATGAAATGAACAAGGCGGCCGCCCGCTTTTATCACGAAAAACTCCTTTCGAACCAGGGAAAAGAGGCGGTTGCCTATCTGCAAAAACGGGGCTTTGAGATGCCCATTATCCGAAAATTCGGCATCGGCTTTGCCCCCGATTCCTGGGATGAAACCGTTTTGTATTTGAAAAAACAGGGCTTTCACGAGGCAGAACTGTTGCAGGGATGGCTGGCCGGGCGAAGCAGCAGAACCGGCAGACTGTATGACCAGTTCCGCAACCGGGTGATGTTTCCGGTGTTTGATCTGCGGGGGAATGTGATCGCCTTTTCCGGAAGAACTTTGGATCCGGAAGAAAAAAGAAAATATCTCAACAGCGGCGATACCGCCGTTTTCCGCAAAAGCCGCAATCTCTTTGCCATGAATTTTGCCAAAAATAAGGCATCGGAATTTTTGCTTCTTTGCGAGGGAAACCTGGATGTGGTGGCCCTGCACAAATCGGGCTTTGAAAATGCGGTTGCCTCTCTTGGAACGGCGTTGACCGAAGAGCAGGTGCGGATCATCGCCTCTTACACCGAAGAGGTGGTGGTTTCTTATGATGCAGACGAGGCGGGGCAGAAGGCAACGGCCAAGGCCATCGAGCTTCTGCGGGCAAGAGGGCTGAAGGTTCGGGTTTTGACCATCCCCGATGCCAAAGACCCGGATGAATATATCAAAAAATTCGGCGCCATTCGGTTTGCAAGGTTGATTGCCGAGGCAAAAGATGCAACAACCTGGCAGATGGAACGGGAAAAAAAGAGCGCCGATCTTTCGGATCCGGCGGAAAAGGGCGCCTATTTGAAACGGCTGCTGCCTACCTTGGCCAATCTTTCCTTTGTGGAACAGGATTTGCAGCTGGCAAGACTTTCGGAAGAACTGGGCGTTGCAAAAGAGGCCATCGCCGCCGACCTTCGGATCTTTTTGCAAAAACGAAAGCAAAAGGAACAGGCCGAACAAAAACGGGACTTTTCCATTGCAGGGAAAACGGGATATGATAAGATCAACCCCGACCGAAGCAAACACTTTAAGGCGGCCCAGGCGGAAGAGATGCTGCTGGGGAGGTTGTTCACCCATCCGGAAGAGTATGCTTCTTTGAAAGATCCGCTGATGCCGGAAGATTTTATCACCCCCTTTAACAAACGGGTGGCCGAATGCTTGATCCCCGAGTTGGAAGCAGGGAACCGGCCGGATCTTTGCCGGTTTGGGGAACGCTTCACCCCGGAAGAGGTTGGCAGGATTTCGGGAATGATGGCCAAAATGCCGCCCATTTCGGATCCGGAGGCGGTGTTGGCGGACTGTGTGGCCACCCTGAAGGCCGAAAAAGAGAAAAAATCTGCCAAGGATGTGGCCGATTTGCAGGGAGATGACCTGAAAGCCTTTATTGCAGGGCTGGGAAAAAAGAAAAAATCCTGAGGGAAATTCCCCGGGGAAACGCAGAAGGAGCGATAGACAAAATGAGCGAGCAAGTCAGAAAGTTTGATATGAATGCCCTGTTGGAAAAGGGGAAGAAATGCGGAAAGCTGACCACAAAAGAAATCACCGAAGCATTGGAAGAGATGGATTTCGATGTGGAACAGATGGACAAGCTTTATGAAACCCTGGAAACACTGCATGTGGAGATCATCGAAGACCTGGACACCTCCGACACCCTGGATTTCTCCATCCCGGCAGAAGAGGGCGAGGATCTGGATGCCAGTTTGAGCATGGATGGGGTTGCCATTGATGACCCGGTGAAGATCTATCTCAAAGAGATCGGCCGTGTGCCCCTTCTCACGCCCGAAGAGGAAATCGATCTTGCCCAGCGGATGGCGGCAGGGGATGTGCACGCCAAGAAACGGCTGAGCGAGGCCAATTTGCGGCTTGTTGTTTCCATCGCCAAGCGTTATGTGGGCCGCGGCATGCAGTTTTTGGATCTGATTCAGGAAGGAAATTTGGGTCTGATCAAGGCAGTGGATAAATTCGACCACACCAAGGGCTTCAAATTCTCCACCTATGCCACCTGGTGGATCCGTCAGGCCATCACCAGAGCCATCGCCGACCAGGCAAGAACCATCCGGATTCCGGTGCATATGGTGGAAACCATCAGCAAGGTGAAGAAGGCCACAAGTCAGCTGCTCCATGAAAACGGCCAGGAACCCAGAGTGGATGAGATCGCCAAGAAACTGGATATGCCCACCGACAAGGTGAGAGAGATTATGCGGGTTGCCCAGGAGCCGGTGAGTTTGGAAACCCCCATCGGCGAAGAGGAAGACAGCCATCTGGGAGATTTCATTCCCGATAACGAATCTCCTGCCCCGGCAGAGGCCGTTTCTCAAACCCTGCTGAAAGAGCAGCTCGCCAGTGTGTTGCACACCCTCACCCCCAGAGAAGAGAAGGTTTTGATGCTGCGCTTCGGGCTGGAAGACGGCCGCGCCAGAACATTGGAAGAGGTCGGCAAGGAATTCAATGTGACCAGAGAGCGTATCCGTCAGATTGAGGCCAAGGCGCTGCGGAAACTGCGGCATCCAACCAGAAGCAAGAAATTGAAGGATTTTCTGGATTGACCGGTCCTTTACATCAAAAAGAGAAGAGAGCGCGGAGGTTTTCCGCGCTCTTTTTTGTGTGCTTCATTCCCTCCGTCACGCGAAGAGTGACACTCCTTCCGCCATTTGCTTCGCAAATGCCACTCCTTCGAAGAAGGAGGCTTTTACTGTAAGGCCCACAAAAAGGCTCCCTCCGGGAAGAAGCAAAGAAGGAATCTTTTCCTGTGTTGCCAAAAAAACGCCCCCGCCGCAGCGGGAGCGTTTTGGGGAAATCACAGATCAGGCCCACCACATACCGTCGGTACCTTCAAAGACCATCACATCCTGCAAAAAACGGACGGCCTTGGTCAGCCCTTCAGAGATGCCCATCAAAGAATCTTCGTGTTCGATGCTCATCACATAGTCATAGCCCACCTTGCGGAGCATGCTGACCATATCTTTCCAAACATCGGCATCATGGCCGTATCCCACCGTGCGGAAGACCCAGCTGCGGTCGGAAACGTTGCCGTAATGGCCGGTATCCAGCACCCCGTTGACGGCGGTGTTGTATTTATCCACACGGGTATCCTTGGCATGGAAATGGAAGATGGCTCCCGCTTCGCCCAGTTTGCGGATGACCATCACCGGATCCATTCCCTGCCACCAAAGGTGAGAGGGATCCAGATTGGCGCCCAGTTCCGGGCCCACCGCTTCACGGATTTCCAGCATGGTCGAGGTGTTATAAACGCAAAAGCCGGGATGCAGTTCAAAGGCGATTTTATCCACCCCGTGTTCCTTTGCGAATTTTACCAAATTTGTCCAATAGGGGATGAGTTTTTCTTCCCATTGCCATTTTTTGATGGCCAGATAATCCTCCGGCCAGGAACAGGTGACCCAGTTGGGATATTGGCTCCCCTCTGAATCGCCGGGACAGCCGGAGAAGGTGTTGATCTGATGAACACCCAGTTTTTCCGCCATCAAAATGCCGTTGCGGATATCCTTGTCATACATGGCGGCAAGATCCTTGTTGGGATGGATGGGGTTGCCGTGACAGGAGAGGGCAGAGATGGGCATTTCATATTTTGCCAAAACATTCTTGAAATTTTGGAGTGCCTTTTCGTCGGAAAGGAGCAGTTCGGGGTTGCAGTGATCCTTGCCGGGATAACCGCCGCAGCCCAGTTCCACCATCTGCACCCCAAGGGGTTTCAAAACAGAAAGGGTTTCTTCCAGGCTTTTTGCCCCCATCAAATTGGTTAAAACACCCAGTTTCATATGTGTTTCCTCCTTTTTCGGTCAGATCCGGAAGGGATCAGAAAAGCAGATTTTGAAAATAACGGATGGTATAGTCGATGCCCTTTTCGCCCCGCTCGCCATTCCAGAATTCCGAATGGGGCTCAATGGAAAGGGTGCCGTCATAGCCCTTTGCAACCAACAGAGCGATCAGGGCGGGCCAGTTGGTGTCATCCAATCCGGCGGGCGGATCATCCACCCGTTTTCCCTCGATGATCAGATGGCC
>JAFQMB010000109.1 GCA_017421095.1 Oscillospiraceae bacterium | reverse complement strand
TTGATTGCCTCCCAGGCCACATCAATATCCTTTTCCACACAGCGGGCAAGGGATGCCACGCTGCAGTTTTTCACCGTTTCGGCAATGGTCTTCACCGATTCAAAATCGCCGGGGGAGGAAACGGCAAACCCGGCCTCAATAACATCCACCCGCAGTTTTTCCAACCGACGGGCCACCTCAATTTTTTCTTTGAGGTTCATACTGCATCCGGGCGATTGCTCCCCATCCCGCAAGGTGGTATCAAAAATCTGAATATGTCTGCTCATGTCAACAACCTTTCTGCCAAAATTCGGCGTTCATCGGAAGGGCAGTTTTTATTCGATAATGGCGCCCTTGTCTGCCGAAGAAACCAGTTTGGCATATCGGGCAAGATAGCCGCGGATCTGTTTTTCCGGCTTCCGATAACTGCGTGTTTTCAATTCCTCTTCCGGCACACAAAGTTCAATGGAATAATCGGGAATATTGATGGAGATGATATCTCCTTCCTGCACCAGGGATATGGGTCCTCCGTTCACCGCTTCGGGAGAGATATGACCGATGGCGGCTCCTCTGGTGGCACCGGAAAATCTGCCGTCTGTGATCAACGCCACATCCTTATCCAAGCCCATTCCGGCAATGGCAGAGGTGGGAGAAAGCATCTCTCTCATTCCGGGACCGCCGGCCGGGCCTTCGTTGCGGATCACCACCACATCACCCTTTTGAATGCCGCCGGCATAGATGACGCTGATGGCCTCTTCTTCGCTTTCAAACACCCGGGCAGGGCCTTTGTGCACCAGCATCTCTTTTGCCACCGCGCTGCGCTTGACAACCGCACCGCCGGGAGCAAGAGAACCGAACAGAATGGCAAGACCGCCGGTTTTGCTATACGGTTCTTCAATGGGACGGATTACGCTGTGATCCAAAGAATGGGCCTTTCCGATCACTTCGCCCAGATAACAGCCGCAAACGGTTCCCACATCGATATGAAGTCTGTTTTCCTTGTTCAGTTCCCCCATCACAGCGGTGACACCGCCTGCTCTCTTTAAATCCTGCATATGATGGAAGCCGGCAGGGGCCAGATGACAGAGGTTGGGGGTTTTTTCGCTGATCTCGTTGATTTTATGCAGATCGAATTTCACCCCGGCTTCATGGGCAATGGCCGCCAGATGCAACACCGAGTTGGTGGAACAACCCAACGCCATATCCACTGTCAGCGCATTTTCAAACGCCTCTTTGGTCAGAATATCCGAAGGTTTCAGATTCATCTTCCAAAGTTTCATCACCTGTTCCCCGGCGGTTTTTGCCAATCGGATCCGGGCGGCATCCACCGCAGGAATCGTTCCGTTGCCGGGCAGCGCCATTCCCAAAACCTCGCAAAGGCAGTTCATGCTGTTTGCGGTGAACATTCCCGAACAGCTTCCACAGCCGGGGCAGGCATTTTCTTCAAAATAATGCAGCCGTTCTTCGCTGATGGTGCCGTTTTTATAAGCACCCACCGCTTCGAAAACGCTGTTCAGATCCATGGCCTTGCCCTCATCGGAGCATTCGCTTCTCATGGGGCCGCCGGAAACAAAAATGCAGGGCACATTCACTCTTGCCGCCGCCATCAACATCCCGGGGACAATTTTATCGCAGTTGGGAATGAAGACCAGCGCATCAAACTGATGGGCCTTGGCCATACATTCCACGCTGTCGGCAATCAATTCCCGTGTGACCAGCGAATATTTCATCCCCTCGTGCCCCATGGCGATGCCGTCGCAAACGCCGATAGTGGGAAATTCCATCGGAGTGCCGCCGGCAGCAAGCACGCCGTCCTTCACTGCTCTGGCAATATTTTTCAGATGGATATGACCGGGGATCACCTCGTTAAAAGAGTTGACAATCCCCACCAAAGGCTTTTCGATTTGGCTGTCGGTATATCCCATGGCCTTCAAAAGTGAACGCTGCGGCGCGCGCTCGGGGCCTTTTTTCATCTGATCGCTTTTCATCATTTTCAAACACATCTCCTTTGTGTTTTGCCGGTGTTGTTTTCTCCTTCCGGCAGGCGGTCTCTCTCTCTTTTCTTTTCAGAGAAAGATCGCCTCCCGGCCCGAAGAAATTTCGGGCGAGAGAACACGTCTTTTTTCAAAAGAACACGTTTGGTATCCGGTGCTGTTTTATTTGTTCCAGTTCATCTTCTCGCGCAGCTCTTTGCCCACAGCCTCGGCGGGATGCTGGGCCTCAATGCGGCGACGGGAATTGAAATAAGGACGGTTTGCCTGGTTTTCCAGGATCCAGTTGCGGGCAAAGGTGCCGTTCTGGATCTCATCCAGAACCTTTTTCATTTCCTTTTTGGTTTCGTCGGTGATGATGCGGTGACCCACCGTGTAATCGCCATATTCCGCGGTGTCAGAGATGGAATAACGCATGAATTCCATCCCCTTTTGCACCACCAGGTCGATGATGAGTTTCATCTCGTGGATACATTCGAAATAGGCGTTTTCCGGCTGATAACCGGCTTCCACCAGCGTTTCAAATCCCGCCTTCATCAGCGCTTCCACACCGCCGCAGAGGACAGCCTGTTCCCCAAACAGGTCGGTTTCGGTTTCTTCCCGGAAGGTGGTCTTCAAAATGCCGGCTCTGCCGCCGCCGATGGCAGAAGCATAAGCCAGTGCGATATCTTCAGCATCTCCGGTGGCATCCTGATAAACGGCAATCAGATCCGGCACACCCTTACCCTCCTGATACTGGGAACGGACGGTGTGGCCGGGGCCCTTGGGCGCGATCATCACAACGTTCACATCCGAAGGAGCAACGATCTGCTGATAATGAATGTTGAAACCATGAGCAAAGGCCATGGTCATCCCAGCGGTCAGGTTGGGGGCAATATCCTTTTTATAAATGGCGGCCTGCTTTTCATCGGGCAGCAGAATCATGATCATATCCGCCTGTTTGGTTGCCTCGGCGGTGTTAAAAACTTCGAAACCGTCTTCCTTGGCCTTGACAGCGGATTTACTGCCCTCATAAAGGCCGATGATCACACGAACACCACTGTCGCGCAGGTTCTGGGCGTGGGCATGGCCCTGGCTGCCATAACCAATGACGGCCACCGTCTTGCCGATGAGTTTCTGCAGGTT
Organism: Oscillospiraceae bacterium; assembly: GCA_017421095.1. Taxonomy (GTDB): domain Bacteria; phylum Bacillota; class Clostridia; order Oscillospirales; family Ruminococcaceae; genus RGIG1943. The sequence goes on along the minus strand of JAFQMB010000109.1, from coordinate 3,655 downwards.
GCAATCGGAATCATAATACATAGTTGCCATAATCAATACGCTCCTTTTTCCCATTTGGGAGGTTTTCTATTTTCATGTCGTTTCCGGCACGTTTGATAAAGAAAGATTTTCAGGCGATCTCTTCACCGGTGTGATAAGCATAATTTTTCAAGCAGTTTTCGCCCCGTTCCAGCGCCACAATACCCGTGCGGCACATTTCCATAATACCAAAGGGCTTCATCAGTTCCACATAAGCATCCACCTTGTTTGTTTCGCCGGTCATCTCGATGCAGAAACTGTGGGGAGAATAGTCGATGATCTTGCCGCGGAAAACGCTGGCTGCATCCATAATCTCCTGTCTGGTGTTACCGTTGATGGCCACCTTGATAAGCAAAAGTTCTCTGGAAACACAGATATCCGGGGTCATCTCCTGAATTTCCAACACATCGTGAATCTTGCTCAGTTGCTTGATGATCTGTTTTTTCACCGTCTCATCCCCCTGGCACACCAGGGTCATACGGGAAACCCTTGGGTCTTCGGTGTTGCTCACCGTCAAGGAATCGATGTTGAATCCCCGTCTGGAAAACATTCCCGAAACCCGGGTCAAAACGCCGAATTGGTTGGAAACCCGAAGGGCAATTGCAAATGAACTCATAATAAATTCCTTCCTTTCCAAATCCGATCAGGAATCGACCCGTTCGGTGATGATCTCATTGATGCTGCCGCCGGGTGGGGTCATGGGAAGCACAAATTCATCTTCGCAGATCACACAATCGATCAGCACCGGGCCATCGGTCTTTTTGGCCTGTTCCAGCGCCTCTTCCAGCGAGGTTTGATCTACCGCGCGGAATGCAGTGGCACCGAATGCTTCGGCCAGTTTCACAAAATCGGTCTTGCGGGCAAGCGTGGTCTGGGCATATCGTTTGTCATAAAAAAGGGTTTGCCATTGACGAACCATTCCCAAAACGCCGTTGTTAAACAAAACAATGGTCAGGGGCAGATTTTGGGAAACGGCGGTGGCCATCTCGTTCAGATTCATGCCGAAACTGCCGTCCCCGGTGAAAAGGATTCCCTCTTTTCCCGAACCGACGATGGCGCCAATGGCGGCTCCCATCCCAAAGCCCATGGTACCAAGACCGCCGCTGGTGATCCAGCTTCGCTTGCTCTTAAAGGGATAATACTGGGCGGCCCACATCTGATGCTGACCTACATCGGTGGCAATCACCGCATCTGTCGCGGCATATCTGCTCACCGTTTCCACAATGTCCTTGGGAGAAAATGCCCCCAGCTTGGTGCGGAATTCTGCCTGTTTTTTCTTCCATTCGCCGATCTGTTCATGCCACTCGGGATGGGATGCCTGCCCGATCAAAGGCAAAAGCCGCTGCAGCGCATCCTTCACATCCCCCACCAAGCCAAGTTTCACCGGAATGTTTTTGTTCAACTCCGCCGCATCCGCATCAATATGGATGATCTTGGCATTCTGGGCATAGACACTTTTGTTGCCGGTGGCCCGATCGGAAAACCGAACCCCGATTGCTAAAATCAGATCCGCCTGGCTTTTGGCCTTGGAAGAAACAAAATGGCCGTGCATTCCCTGCATTCCCAACATCATCTTATGATCGGCAGGAATGGCGGAAAGGCCCATCATACTGCAGCCCACAGGCGCATCCATCTTTTCACAAAGTTCCAGCAGCTCTGCTTCTGCCCCGGATGCCACAACACCGCCGCCGCAATAGATATAAGGTTTCTTGGCGGCAGCAATCATCTCAGCGGCCGTTTTCAGCCCTTCATCGGAAACGGCGGGCATTTTTTTGCCTGCCACCTTTCCTTTGGGGAGGAATTCGCATTCCCCCAACTGCACATCCTTTGGCACATCGATCAGCACTGGGCCGGGCCTTCCGGAAGAGGCAATCATAAATGCTTCCCGAATGATATCCGCAAGATCGGAAACATCTTTCACAATATAATTGTGTTTGGTGATCGACATGGTGATGCCCATAATATCGGCTTCCTGGAAAGAGTCGCGCCCCATCAGGCTGGTGGGCACGTTGCCGGTGATAGCCACCATGGGAACCGAATCCAGATAGGCGTTGGCGATGCCGGTGACCAAATTAGTGGCACCGGGGCCGCTGGTGGCAATGACCACCCCGGTCTTTCCGGTGGCTCTGGCATATCCGTCTGCCGCATGGGCCGCTCCCTGCTCGTGTGCAGTCAGAATGTGGTTGATCTGATCGCTGTGCAGATAAAGCTCGTCATAAATATTCAACACCTGACCGCCGGGATACCCAAACACGGTATCACAGCCCTGTTCGATCAAAGTTTCAATGATGATTCTGGCACCGGTCATAATCATAATCCATTGATTCCTTTCTTTCAAAATAGCCTTCTTTTTCATAAAACAGAATGATCGGATGATATAAGAAAAAGCCTACGGTTTTCCAACCATAGGCTTTCATCGCTCAAATCACCTGCTTTTCCGTTCTGCAAGAGGGAAAAGCTTGTGAAGCCTGCTGCTTCACCAACCGAAAATGCCCATCTTACAGTTTACAAACAAGGGAGTGCTGCCCATCATTGGAATAACCGAAAGAAACACCGTTGGCAATTAGACCTACCATAAGGCCGCCTACGATGATGCTCATAATCAATACCAAAATAGAAAAAACGGCAGTGATCATGCTTCCGGCTCCTTTCCTTTCACAGGTTCCCTTGCGGGTTGTTAAAGAATATAGCACATTTCTTTCGCGATTTCAAGTGCTAAAGAGAAAAAATAAAAAAATTCTTCCAACTTCGGTGTTTTAACGAATTTTTTTCTCATTCCTTTCAAAAAACTGGTCATTTCACCTGTTGCCTTGCAAGATTTTTTCTAAAAACTTGCATTTCCTCCTTCCCTTTTGTTCAAATCGGCCATATGCATTCCGAATTCCCTCTCCTTTCCTTCTGGTTTTCATTTAATTTTCAAAACTTTCGATTGCAATTTTCCCCTTACTTCTCATATTTTCCTTTTTCGAAGAGCCAATCTCTATCTCCTTTCGTCGCCTTGTATGTTTTATGAATATTTGTCAATATTCTTTGTATATTTTTCTATTTCCTGCATATTTTTTCATATTTCTTTTGGCTTTCTTCCTATTTATATCTTGACATTTGCAGGCAAAGGAGTATAATGGTTGCATATTTTTTCAAATTCCCTTTTGATAAGGAGCATTCGGTTTATGGCACAAGAGAAAAAGATTACCCGGGTGTTTGTGGATGGCAGCGCCGGCACCACCGGTCTGCGGATCATCGAACGGCTGCAACAGCGAGCAGATATTGAACTGGTCCTTTTGCCCGATGAAACCCGAAAAGACCCGACGGCCAGAAAAGAAGCTTTAAAATCTGCCGATATTGCCTTCCTTTGTTTGCCGGATGATGCCGCAAGAGAATCTGTTTCCCTGTTGGATGAAACCGACGAAACGGTAATCATCGACACCTCCACCGCCCATCGGATTCTCCCCGGCTGGGCATACGGTTTTCCCGAACTTTCTTCCGCCCACCGCAGTATGGTGCAAAAAAGCCGTCGGATTGCGGTGCCCGGTTGTCACGCCGGCGGTTTCATCTCGCTGATTTTTCCCCTTGTTTCCTCGGGGCTGCTTTCTGCCGAAACGCCCCTTTCCTGTTTTTCCTTGACCGGTTACAGCGG
>JAFQMB010000108.1 GCA_017421095.1 Oscillospiraceae bacterium | reverse complement strand
GAAAAACCTAAAAAGGTCCATTTTTCGCCGGGGGCAGAGACGATTTCTTTGTCTTGGATAATGGTCAGGCGCCGGTCACACAGGTATTGCCTGATGACCCGGATACACTCTGTTAGGTGCTCTTCATCCTTCGCAAAAACGAGAATGTCGTCGGAGTAGCGCAGATAGGGGATTTTTCTGGTGAAAAACCAATGGTCGAGGTCTCGCAGATATAGGTTGGCGAGAAAGGCGGATACAGGAGTGCCAGCCATGATTCCCTTCGGCTCCCGGATCTGTTTCCCTTCGTAATTTGCATAAGGGTTGGTAAGCATAGACTCAAAAAAACGAAAAAGTTTTCCGTCATCTGCGAGGATGTTCTTAAGCATAGGTAACAAGAGTCCGATATCAACCGAATTAAAATAATTGCTGATATCCAGCTTGTAAACATATCTGCGATTCAACTCTTTTATCCGCAGTACATCTTCCACTGCCCGTTTTACACCGGAATTTTTACGAAACGAGTATAGATTTGGCGCAAAGAGAAAATCGTAATTACGAAGTAAAAAGGAAATTACCTTGAGTGCGTAATTCTCCTCGCGGTTGAAGGTATAAACCGCCCGCTTTTTGCCGGACTTGGACTTATTGATCAACGTCTTTTGAGGAACGGAGAGTGGTTCTTCCTGTTTTAGGCGGTCGGCAATGGCGAGGAACGCTCCGCTGTCGATGAACTGACGCAGATCATCGGCATCTTTTTGGTTGATATTGCCCTGCTTAAGTTTGTGCTGATAAAAGGTTTCCCAGGTTTCCTTTTCGGAAAGCTTGTCGATTATACTCATAAAAACCACCGATAAAATGTCACATGACAGGACGTTCAAATAAAAAACAGAGAGAAATCAGTTTAACATCGCAAAAATTGCGATACGAAACCGTACACGGACAGGCTGCCTGCAAAACACAAATAAATCCGTGCTGGGTTCTCCACAGGCGCATAATGCGTTTCTCTCTGCTTTTCGCATGATTTAGTTAGTTTAAGTTTTCGCGGATACGGTTCAGGACGTACTCGCGATTGTTTTCCATCCCCTTGAAGAAGCGGATGGAAGGAATGCCGTGATCTTCAAGTACCTGATAAGTCCCTCTGGCCGTCATGGAACGGTACTGATTTGTGTTCATGACAAAGACAGCCAACACAGGTTGTGATCCTTTTGAAAACAGGTAGGAGATGGGATAACAGCTGGGATGGGCACCGGAATCAAGGGTGTTTGCATGAACGTCGGTGCTGATCATATATCCGGGGAAATTCAGACCGGTGATCAAGGAGGCGAAATAGTGGTCGCCGGTATCATAGGTCTTAGTTTCAGCGGGGGTGACAACCGGTGTACAAACCGGCGCGGATACAGGAGCAGAAGCCGGTGAAGCAGTTTGAGGCGCAGATGTCGTTTGCTCGGAAGCGGTCTTCTGGAGGCTTTCCGCAACATCTTCAAGCGCATCTTTCATCTCTTCAAGCTTGTTGAGTGCACCAAATAATTTGTTGAAAAAACTCATAATCACATCTCCTTTGCTCTTTTGTTATATCGTACCATATTTGTTTCCCCGTTTCAATTGGGGT
>JAFQMB010000107.1 GCA_017421095.1 Oscillospiraceae bacterium | reverse complement strand
TATGGCAGAATTCTTTCCAATAAGAGAACCATTCCAGCTCGGTGCCGGGCTTGCAGAAGAATTCCAGTTCCATCTGTTCGAATTCCCGGGTTCGGAAGGTGAAGTTGCCGGGGGTGATCTCGTTACGGAAGGATTTGCCCACCTGGCAGACGCCGAAGGGCAGTTTTCTTCTGGTGGTGCGCTGGACATTCTGGAAGTTCACAAAGATGCCCTGGGCGGTTTCGGGCCGGAGATAAACGGTGTTCTTGGCATCTTCGGTGACACCCTGGAAAGTTTTGAACATCAAGATGAACTGACGGATATCGGTCCAGTTGAACTTGCCGCAGGTGGGGCAGACGATCTGATGCTCGTCGATAAAGGCCTTCATCTCCTGCTGGCTCATGGCATCCACGCTGCTGCCCAGTTCGAAATTATTTTCCTGGCACCAGTCTTCGATCACCTTGTCGGCGCGGAAACGCTCTTTGCATTCCTTGCAGTCCATAAGGGGGTCGGAAAAACCGCCCACATGGCCGCTGGCCACCCAGGTCTGGGGGTTCATGAGGATGGCGGCATCCAGCCCCACGTTATAAGGATTTTCCTGGACAAACTTTTTCCACCAGGCCTTTTTCACATTGTTTTTCAGTTCCACACCAAGGGGGCCGTAGTCCCAGGTGTTGGAAAGGCCGCCGTAAATCTCGCTGCCGGCAAAGATGAACCCTCTGTTTTTGCAAAGGGTAACGATCTTTTCCATGGTTTTTTCGGTGTTTTTCATCTTTCTTGCTCCTTTTTTGCTTTTTTGGCAAGGGGAAAAATAAAAAAGCCCCAAGCCTTGATCGGCTCAGGGCGAATCGAATCGATCCGTGGTTCCACCTGAATTCGCAGAAATTTTGCGCACTCTTGCCCGATAACGGCGGGTGCCGGCGACCCATTTTCCGGGCCGCTGCTCCTTGGGGCGCCTTCTCTTTTTGGCCCGATAAAGGCTTGCACCATCCGCCTTCTCTCTTTTTTGGGGATTCAAAAAGATACTCTTCCCAGTCAACGCAGTGAGGTCATTTTAGTATAGTTTTCTTGATTTGTCAAGAGGGTGTGTGCCTTTTTGGTTTGAGTTGTATCAAAACTCACAGAAATGATGGGATTCCTTGACTTTTCTCTGCTCACAGATTACAATTTGATTATATTTTTTTGTATAGAAAATTTTGGGAGGAGCAAGAGGGATGAAAAGGTGTTTGGCCTTTTTGATGGTCCTTGTGTTCTGCGTTTTGCTTTGCAGCTGCAGTGCAGGGGAACATCAGGAACTTTTGGATTTGCTGGACGAGGGAAGATATTCCGAAGCGGTGGATTATATCAATCAGCTGGCGAAGGAGGAAGCCCAAAACGGCGGAAACGGCGGCAATAACGGTGGCAACGGTGGAAATAACGGCGGCAGCGAAGAGAAGAGCAACGCGCCCCATCCGCTGGAAAAACTGCCCATCGGCAAATGGGAAGCGGCCTATCGCGAAAGCGAAGATCAGGTCATCCGGAATGCGGAATTTTTGGAAAACGGCAAATGCATTCTGGATGGGAAAGAGTATCTTTGGGAGGCCAATTCCGAAAGCAACGCATATAATCAAAATCAATTCAGCGTGTATATTCTGGATGGTGCCACCAAGGTTTATCGGGCAAGCTTTTATCAGAACAAAAACGGCGGAAACGATTTGTTCTATGCCTTTTCCCACATTTATAGTTTGAATGAAGAGGGCAATACCGACAAAAGCATGGGGACATTCATCAAGCCCGGTGATTTTGAAAAGATCGCCATCACCCTCGAAAACCTGTTCACCTATTTTGAAATCACAGAAGAGTTTATCAAATTCAACGAAAACAAATTCGGGGAAGCAACCGGCGTTTCTGTTTCGCAGTATTTGAAACTGAAGCAGGAATATTATGACAAGCTTTTCACAGTAGACAGCCGAAGCGAAATTTCTGTGGAATTCCGGTATGATTCTGTGTATTATAAAGGCAACATCGACCTGGAAAACAGAACCTTCTCTTATGGGGAAAAGGTTTCTGTGCGGGAAGATCAAAAGGTGACAAAGACCACCTATATGCTGGAAGAAAAAGAAACGGTGGGAAAATTCTTCGGGCAGACAATTTATCACCTCCTTGTGAGCGAGGCCAGTTCCCTTCGCTATGAAAATTTGCAGCCCCTTCGCACCACGGGTGAACTTTGGTTTGCCTTGGATACCGAAGACGAATCAGCATAACGCAAAAAAGCCAGCCGACTGTTTTGGTCGGTTGGCTTTCCTTTTATAGCGGCAAAAGTTTGTGTTTCAAAAGCGGTCAGGAGCCGGATTTTTTGCTTTTCTGCCGTAAAAACAAGATCAAAATGTTGACGAAGATGAAAAAGACGGTCAGATACAAACTGCCGGAAAAGGCGTCGAAAAAAGCCTTGCGGCTCCAATAATCATCGCCGAAAAGAAGCGGGCCCAAAAAAGAACGCAGGGTGATGCCGTCATTTGCCTCGGGGATCAGCGAAAAAAAGAAATTGCAACCCAAATCCACTGCCGCCAAAGCGCCAAGCCCCAAAAGGAGCAGGAAAACCACCTGCAGTCGCCGAAGCAATCTGCTGTGATCTCTTTTTTCGGCTTTGGCTTCTCCAAAAACCATCTCTTCCGCGTGGGCGGCCATCAGATTGCGGCGCACAAGAAAAAACGCGAGAACAAAAAAGCAGGTGACAAGCATTCCCACGGCAGAGCGATGCATATAAGAAAACAGCAGAGAAAAAAGCAAAAGGAGCCCCAAGAGAACAGTGGAAAAAAGATGATCTTTGGCCCATTTTTGCCGATGAAACTGCAAGCGTTCTTTGGCGGTGAAACTGCTGGATTCCAAAGCAGAACGAATGGTTTCTTCTGCTTTTTCAAAGTATTCCCCCTCATCCAGTCGCTCGCCGCATAAAATCTCGTTGATGGAAAGAGAAAAAAGGCCGGAAAGTTGCTGTAACATTTCCACCGGCGGCAGATAATTACCGTTTTCCCAACGGGAAACGGTTTTGTTTGAAACCCCGAGTTTCTCGCCCAACTGCTCTTGGGTCAAATTTTGCTCCCGCCGAAGCTGGGATAAAAAATTGCCGATTTTTTTCGGATCCATTGTCATATTTCTCGCTCCTTTCGGCTTACAGTTTATCAGAAAAACAGGTGAGAATCTTCCCCAAAGACGGCGAATTGCCCTTCTTTTTCCTTTATTTTATAAAATTTTGTTCCTCGCAGCAAGCAAAATCCCCCAAAAAGGATGACAGACAGGGAAAAAGGATGATATAATGAAAAAAACACCGAAAGGGAGTCGGAGAAGATGGCAAAAAACAAATCGACCTATGTTTGGACAGATCGCAAGCGCACCCTGTTTGGGTTGCCCCTTAGTTTCACCGTTTATAAACTGACCGAGGAAAAACTGCTGATCGAAACCGGCTTTCTGAACAAAAAGGAAGAGGAAGTGCGCCTTTATCGCATCATGGATTTGACCTTGAAGCGGCCCCTTGGCCAGCGCCTTTGGGGGCTTGGCACCATCCATTGCTGCACCGCCGATAAATCCACCCCCGATTTTGATATTTTGAAGATCAAGCGGTCGGAAGAGATCAAAAATATGCTTTCGGATATGGTGGAACAGCAGCGGGAAGAGAAGCGCATCACCGCAAGAGAATTTATGAGCGAGGATGACGGGGATCATTTCGGGGAAGAGGAAAACTGATTTTGACGAAAGGCAGGCAGAGAAATCTGTCTGCTTTTTTGCACAAAAAGAGCGGGCGATTTTTATCAAAGAAGAAAAAACTTGCAGAAAAGCGGGCAAAGAACAGACGAAAAAGGGCGAAATTTGACGCCTTCCTGCTTTTCAAACGGCGCAAAATGTGGTATAATATTTGTTGAGATTGAAACAAATTTGTGAGACAGCAGCAAAGAGGGTGACAACAATGGCCTATCGAAAACCAAATTCTTTTTGTTATGCCGTTGCGCAGGTTGCCTGCTTTGTTTTTGCAGCAGCGGTTTTTCGCCGCAAATTTTTAAGAAACGAAATCCGTGGAAAAAAAGGGCCGTTTGTGGTTATCGCCAATCACCAGGCTGCCTATGATTTTGCCAATTTGATGGGGGCAACCGCCCGCCCCATGAGTTTTGTTATCAGTAACTCTTTTTATCGCTCTTTGCCCCTGAAGGGATTTTTGAAGTCCATCGGGGTGATTCCCAAGCAACAGTTCCAAACCACCGCCACTGATCTGAAACGAATGAAAGAGGTGATCGATCGGGGAGAGGCGCTGGTGATCTATCCGGCGGGTTTGATGTGTGAAGACGGTCTTTCCACCCCCATTCCCGAGGCCACTTATAAATTTTTGAAATGGCTGAAAGCGGATGTTTATGTGGCCAGAACAGACGGTACCTATTTCGCCATGCCCAAGTGGTCGAAAAAGACCCATCCGGGAAAAACCACGCTGGATATTTATCGGCTGTTTACCAAAGAGGAACTGGAAAAGGCATCGGTGGAAGAGGTGCGCGAACAGGTGGATGATGCGCTGCTCTTTGATGCCTATCGCAAACAGGAAGAACTGCTCGTTCCTTATTATCAAGGAGCGCATATTGCAGGGTTGGAAGATGTTCTCTATGCCTGCCCCTGCTGCGGCAGAGAGTTTACCATCTCTTTAAAAGAGCCTTCCACCCTTTGCTGCACCGCCTGCGGATTTGAAACCGAAAGCGACAAATTCGGCTTTTTACATACCAAAAACCCATCAGGCACAGAACTTCGCTATGTTTCCGATTGGAGTCGCAAAATTTATAACCGATTGAAAGAAAAGGTGAGCGCCGGCGAGATCAGCCCCTTTTCCCTGGAAACCGAAATTTGGATGATCGATGAAAGAAAACACAAATTTGTTCCGATGGGAGAGGGAGAGATTTCCTTCAATGGCGGCAGATTTGTTTTGACCGGAAAGACAAACGAAGGGGATGAAATCTCTGTTTGCCAGCCCGCGGTGCCCGCTTTGCCCTTTTCTCCCGGAAAATATCTGGAACTGCAGGAGGGAGAAATGATCTATCGCTGCCGGTTGAAAGAGGGGAAACAGGTGATGAAACTAATCCATCTGTTAAAAATTTCCTTTGAACTGCAGCAAAAAAGTGAATGACCGGAATAAAAAGAACCCTTCCGCGCAAAAGCGCGGAAGGGTTCTTTTCTAAAAGACGAAAGACATAGAAAAAAAGGACAATCCTGTTTGCCAAGATTCCTGAAACGGAAAAAGCAGACAGACGGCTTCTTCTCTGACGCCTTTCGGGTCAAAGAAGAAAAACCGGGCAAACGCTTGACACGGAAACTCTTTTTTGACCACCCTTATCTTGCGTCAAAGAAGCGGGATCATTCTTTGAAAAATTTGGAAAATTATTTGCGATCAAAAACCCGAAGCTTCAGATGGGCCGCCAGATGCTTTGCCATGCTTTTATCGGTGGCAAGGCTGGCGTGACCCACCGCGCCCATTCCTTCTTCATGGGTGGCAAAGGGGAAGAGACAGCAGGAAACCTTGTCATCTCCGTTCAATCTGCGTTCCTCCACCAGATAAAGCAGTTTCGAGAAGAGTCTGGTGGTTTCGGGGTTGATGGGACCGATGGTGACCACCACCTCTGCATCCGGATAATCTTCGTGCAGTTCTTCCACCAGTTTCATATAGTCCTTTGCATAATTCCAACGCTGTTCTTCCCCGCCGGAGGTGTAAAGGATACCGTCGTTGGTGCCAAGATTGATGATGATGGCATCGGGGGTATAGCGGCTTTTATCCCAAAGAACCTTGTCGATGCCGAGATCTTCGCAGCCGATGGCGTCTGCATAGGGAAGAAGATCCCGAATGAGAATGGATGTTTCCCGATGATTGGGGATCTCGGTGTAGGAAGAATAAAGGCCGATGCCCGAACGGCTGACAAACTGAATTTCCGCATCCAGTTCGTCTGCGGCCAGTTTGCCGTAACTCATTTCGCCGTATTCCTGTTTGGTATCAAAGGGATCGGAAGGCGCGCCGGCGTTGCCGTAACCGCAGGTGAGAGAGTCGCCCAAAATCAAAAGTTTACGGCTCTTTTCTTCGGTGGGGGTGATGACAGCATCCTCGTCGGCAAAAATTTCTTTCACCCCGAAAGAGGCATATTGCTGTTCGGTGCGCTTCAAAAGGGTGATTTCGGCTTCGGTGGGGATTTCAAAATCCGCCAAAACAAGATGGGTTTCGGTTTGTTCCAGTTTGATGGGGAAAGATTCTCCGTTCACCGTCAAAAGCAGATAACACTGCATATCCGGGGTCATTTTTTCGGGGCCGTTGGTCAAAATATCCGCTTCCAATCGGCGGCCGAAAAAGTGACAGGAAAAGGCGCAGCAGGTGTTGTTTGCCCAGCGGATACCTTCGTGGTCAAAATTTCTGCCATGCCACAAAAAAGAATCAAAGGAAACCGATTTCATTCTTTATTCCTCCTCTTTTACACGAATATCCAGCGCCAGTTCTTCCAACTGCTTTTCATCCACGGGAGCGGGGCACATGGTCATCAGCTCGCTGGCATTCTGCACTTTGGGGAAGGCAACCACATCCTGCAAACTGTCAGAGCCGGTCATAATCATGGCCAAACGGTCCAATCCCAGGCCGAAGCCGCCGTGAGGGGGTGCAGCAAAACGATAGGCATCCAAAAGATAACCGAATTTTTCGTGGGCCTCTTCATCGCTGATGCCAAGAGAATCAAAAATTTCCTTTTGCAGTTTGGAATCGGTGATGCGCATAGAGCCGCTGCAAAGTTCGGTGCCGTTGACCACCATATCATAAGAGGTGGCTCGCACGTTACCCGGATCGGTGTGCAGATAGGGAACACATTCGGGCAGGGGAGCGGTGAAGGGATGGTGCATGGCCAGCCAGCTTTCGCTTTCTTCGTCCCATTCAAAGAAGGGCATTTCGGTGATCCAAAGGAAGGCGAATCCTTCCCGTTTGATTTCCAGTTTCTTGGCCAGTTCCAGACGCAAAGAGCCCAAAACAGACTGGGCCTTGCTCTTCTTGTCGGCCACAAACAAAATCACGTCGCCCTTCTTGGCGCCCATCTGATCGCAAAGGGCCTGCAGTTCTTCGGGGGTCATAAATTTGGCAAAAGAGGCGGTGGTCCCTTCTTCTCCCAGGCGCACCCAGGCAAGACCTCTGGCGCCGATGCCCCGAACAAATTCGGTCAGTTTATCAATCTCTTTGCGGCTGAGTTTGGCAAAACCGCCCTCGGCCACAAGGCCGCCCACCATACCGCCCGACTGCACCGTGTCGGCAAAGACGGGGAAGGCGGAATCCTTCACCTGCTCGCTCACATCACAGATGGTCATACCAAAGCGGATGTCGGGCTTGTCGGTGCCGTAAAGACGCATGGAATCGGCAAAGGTCATCCGGGGGAAGTCGGGCAGATCGATGCCCATCACCCGGGAAAAGAGGCTCTTCATAAAACGTTCGCCGGTGTTCAGAAGATCTTCCTGATCCACAAAACTCATTTCCATATCGATCTGGGTGAATTCGGGCTGACGGTCGGCACGCAGGTCTTCATCCCGATAGCAACGGGCGAGCTGGACATATTTATCAATGCCGGCCACCATCAAAAGCTGTTTATAAAGCTGGGGGCTTTGGGGCAGGGCATAAAAACTGCCGGGATGGACACGGCTGGGAACAATATAGTCTCTTGCCCCTTCGGGGGTGGAACGGATCAAAGTGGGGGTTTCAATCTCGTAAAACCCTTCGGAATCGAAAAAGTCTCTTGCGGCCTTGGCGATTTCGTGGCGCATCCGGATGTTTCTTTGCATCATGGGGCGACGCAGATCCAGATAGCGATATTTCAGCCGCAATTCCCGCTTGGCGTTGGTATCGTCGGTGATTTCAAAAGGCGGGGTATCGGCAGCGGCCAGGATTTCAAAATCCGAAACATAAACCTCCACATTACCGGTGGGCAGTTCGGGGTTTTTGGATTCTCTTTCCCGGATGACCCCCTTGGCGCTCACCACATATTCGCTGCGGACGCCGGCAGCCAAGGAAAAGACCTCTTTGTCGGTCTGATCGTCAAAAGCAAGCTGAATGATGCCGGATCTGTCCCGCAGATCCAAAAAGAGCAGGCTGCCCAGGTCGCGTCTTTTGGCAACCCAACCCGAAACGGTCACAACCTCGCCAATCTGCAATGCCTGGGCGCAATATAAACTGCGTTTGAGTCTCATAATTTTTCCTCCTTATTCCCCTTGGGAATTCATCTGTTCTGCCGCTTCGGCAATATCACCAAACATCCGGTCGATATTTTTTTGATACAACACTTCCAAAAGCCCCTCTTCGGTCAAAGGAACAGCAGTTTCCTCGCCGCCGGCCATATCTTTCAGATTGGCTTGTCCGGCTGCCAGTTCATTATCTCCCAACACCAGCGTATATTTGGCACCGATGCGGTTGGCATATTTCATTTGGGCTTTGACGCTTCGTCCCATCAGATCATATTCCGCCGCAAAGCCTTCTTCCCGCAATCTGGCAGCCAAAACGGCGCTTTTTTGCACCGCCTGTTCACCCATGGGAATGAAGCAAACCTCGCAAACCTCTTTTTCGGGGAAGGGTGCATTTTGCTTTTCCATCAGCATCACAAGCCGTTCCATGCCCATAGCAAAGCCAACACCCGGCAGATCGGGGCCGCCCAGATCGGCAACCAGACCGTTATATCTTCCGCCGCCGCCCACAGCACTTTGAGCCCCCAGTTCCCCGGTGACAAATTCAAAGACGGTGCGGGTATAATAATCCAAGCCGCGAACGATCCGCTCGTTGATCACATAAGGAATCTGCAATGCCTGCAACTGGGATTTCACATGTTCAAATTCGGTTTTGCAATCGTCGCAAAGATATTCCAGATTGGTGGGAGCATCTTTGGCCAAAGCCTGACAGGTGGGGCATTTGCAATCCAAAATCCGCATGGGATTTTTGCCCAAACGCTCGATGCAGGTTTCGCAAAGCTGATCTTTGTGCTGATCGAAATAGGCAACAAGAGCCGCCTGATAATCGGCACGGCAGTTTTTGCAACCGATGGAGTTGATCTGCAAGGAAACATTTTGCAGTCCGAGGCGGCGAAGAATCCGAACACCAAGGCTCATGGTTTCGCAGTCGGCGGCATAACCGGCAGGGCCGAGCAGTTCCACCCCGAATTGATGGAATTGACGGAATCTGCCCGCCTGGGGCTTTTCATAGCGGAAACAGGGACCGAGATAATAGATCCGCACCGGAAGTGCTTCGTGGACCAGGCCGTTTTCGATGGCCGCCCGCAGTGCTCCGGCGGTTCCTTCCGGCCGCAGGGTGATGCTCCGATCCCCCTTATCCAGGAAGGTATACATTTCCTTGTTCACAATATCGGTGGTGTCGCCCACCCCGCGCAAAAAGAGTTCGGTATGTTCAAACATGGGGGTGCGCAGCATCGAAAAGCCGCTTTTTTTTGCCTCTTCGGTCACAACAGACTCCACGAACTGCCATTTATGACTGTCGGCAGGCAAGAGATCCTGGGTGCCCTTGGGCTTGGTGGTGATGATGGCCATATGAGATTCCTCCTGTATTGATAAACTGGCAAAATAAAAACGCTTCGCCCCTTTTGAAAAGGGACGAAGCGACTCCGTGTTGCCACCCAAATTGCCCCAGCCGGCATATTTTTGGCAGGGCCACTCGTTTTGCCCCGTAACGGCGGGCCGCCGGATGCTCCTTTTTGTGTCTTCCCACCACCGTTGCCGCAGGCACTTTCAGCCAAGGATGCCCTCTCTGAAGCGGTCGTATGATGCTACTCCTCAAAAAATCAACACACCGTCAATTCCTTTGCATTATAGCCCTTTTTTTGCGGTTTGTCAATGGGCTCTTTTTGGATCAAACATCATTCTTTTGCCAGCGGAACATAACCGGTTTTTTCCACCAATTCCTGCCCCTCTTCCGACAAGATCCAGGCCAGAAATTTTGAAACCGATTCTTTTTCGTTTCCTTCATAGCCAACGGCATAAAGGGATGTGATGATGGGATAACTGCCGTTTTGAATGTTTTCTTTGGTGGGTTTGATGCCGTCAACCGAAAGGATTTTGCTGTCGGGGTTTTGAATGATCCCTTCCACATAATATCGGAAAGAAAAACCGATGGATTCCTTTTGACTGCGATAATCGGCAACATCTTCAATAATGCCGCCCATTCCGCCGTTGACCCATTCTCTGGGCGGATCCATCAAAGGGGTGTCCCCCATAAACCGAATGAGCATACTCTGGCTGCCGCTTCCCTCGTTTCGCTGATAGGCGGTGATTTCCTGATCTGCTCCCCCAACTTCTTTCCAGTTGGTGATCTCGCCGCTGTAAATCTTTTTGATCTGCTCGGCAGTCAGATTTTCAACGGGGTTATCTTTGTGCACAAAAAAGACAAAGGCTTCATAGCCGATAGGGGTGTAAACAAAGGTGGTGCCTTTTTCTTTGGCTGCGGCGATCTGTTCTTTGGAAGGATAGGCGCCAAAAAAGAGATCGGTTTCCTTTTCTGCCAGCTGGCTATTGCCGCCCCGGGTGTTGTTGTAGGTAAAGAAATCGTCATACAGTTCTGTTGTCTTGGGATAGGTGGCGTTGACAAAGGCGGAATATAAGGGGAAACAGGCAGCGGCACCGTCCACAATGGGCAGGTCTTCCTGCAACTGCAAAGAGGCAGGATGAGCTAATCGGGCAATTTTGGAATTATCGTCAAAAGGAAGATAGAGATCGGTGTTGATGGCGGGGGTGGTGTCGACCCGAATGCTGTTTAAATAGTTTTCGTGTGCAAAAGAGAGCACAACTGTTAACAGACAGCCGCAAAGAGAAAGGGCCAAAAGGGCAGAGAGGACCTTTCGCAGTTTTCCTTTTTTCCACCAGATCACGAAAAAGAACAAAAGAAAAGCGATGATAGCAAAAACCGAAAACAAGATGCTGGGGAGAGGAGAGGAAAGAGAAAAACTCAACACCAAAAGCAAAAGAATCCCGCCAATGGGAATAACAGATGCAATGGCCAGGGTGCAAAGAATCTTCCAAATGAGGGAAAAAGCAGCTTTTACCTGTTTTCGCTTTTCTTCTGTCATCATAAACGCTCCTTTCAAGAAACAAATCAAACGAAAAACTCCCCCTTACAACAAGAGGGAGTTTTGCTGCATATCAGTCGCTGTCGCGCAAAATTTCGCGCCAATCCAAATCGCCCCGTTCCAAACCGTGAATCAAAACTTCGGCGGTGGCGATGTTGGTGGCCATAGGGATGGAATGAACGTCACAGATGCGAAGCAGTTCCACATCGTTGGGTTCGTGGGCCTTCATAAACAAAGGATCCCGGAAGAAGAGCAACATATCAATTTCGTTGCAAGCGATACGGCTGGAAATCTGTTGCCCGCCCCCTTGAGAACCGCTTAAAAAGGTGGTGATCTGAAGTCCGGTGGCTTCCGAAACAAGCTTGCCCGTGGTGGCGGTGGCGCAAAGATTATGCCGGCTCAAAATTCCGCAATAGGCGATGCAAAACTGCACCATCAATTCTTTTTTCGAGTCATGGGCGATCAGGGCGATGTTCATGGTAAGCCTCCCTTTCTTATATTAAATACAAAAGGTATATTTTTACAAAGATATAACAGAAAGGATCGTTTTACGAGATCCAAAGGGGCGCCTTTTTGCCTTCCAGCCGCAAAGCCAGCCGACGGACAGCCTCGTTATAATCGGGGTCTGAAAAAGAGGCCAGCTCCCCTTTTGCTGCTGCGGCAGAAATGCCGGGGGCAAAGGGGATGACGGCTGCAAGGGGCATTTCGGTTTCATTCAAAATGGCATCAAAATCGGTGATCTGATTTTCTTTTGCCTTTTCTTTTACCCGATGGATGACCACCCGACAGAAAAGGTCGGGGTTTTGCTGCAGCGCCATGGTGCGACAAAGGGCGGCACTTCTGACGGCAACCGGTTCGGGGTTGGTGACCACAAGCGCTTCGTCACAAACCCGGCAGGCAGTGTAAAAAGCGGGGGTAATCCCGGCGGGACAATCGGCCAACACATAGTCAAAATGTTCGGCGAACAGACGGGTCAGCGGTTCCATCAATTCCCAACGGACAGGCACGCCATCATCCTTGGATGGGGGTGCCTGACAAAGAAAGAGCCGTTCGTTCCCCTGAGGCTGGATCAGCGCGTCTGCCGGTTTGCAGCGGCGTTCCAAAACATCCATCAGATGATAGGGGGCGTTTTCCACCCCGAGAAAGAGATCCAATGCCCGAATGCCGAAATCCAGATCCAACAGCACCACCCGTTTTCCCATTTGGCTGAGGGTTTCGCCCAGAGAAACACAAAGGCTGGATTTCCCGACACCGCCTTTTCCTGAGGCGATGAGGATCCGTTTTCCGCCCATAGGGGATTGCCACCTCCGATCTGTTTTGCCGATTAAAAAGCATGCCTTATAGAGTTTATCACAAGAAAAAGCACTTGTAAAGTTCCGAAGAGAAAGAAAAAAGGCAAATTTTTCGGAAAAATTTCCATTTCTTCCGGGAGATATTCCATTCGTTGAAAAAGATGTTGAAAATAAAACAGCCTGCTTTGGTTGATTTGCACAAGCAGGCTGTTACGAGAGCAGAACATTATCGTTTGGTGCGGGATCAATGCCGCCGCGCTCGTGGAAATAATATTGATAGATGTCGTTGCAAAGATCGCCCAACACATAACCGTGGGTCATCTTTTCGCCCACCACCGCAATGGCAATCTGGGGATTGTCTGCCGGAGCAAAGGAGATAAAGGTTCCGAAACTGGTGGTGTTGGTGATCTGGGGAGAGCCGGTTTTGGCCGCAACCTCAAAGCCCAAAGAGCGGAAGTTGCCGTATGCCCGAGCGGCAGAAATCATCCCGGTGTGAACGGTGTCCAGCGCCTTATTTTTGTTTTCAAAGGTTGAAAGAATCCTTTGGGGGTTAGACCAAAGGGGGGCGCCTTCATAATCGGCGGGCATAATCTCGTGAACCACGCTCACCTCTTTTCGGGTGCCGCCATTGGCGATGGTTGCCGTGTAAACCGCCATTTGCAGAGGGGTGACCAGGGTGTCCATCTGCCCGATGGAAGCCTGCAGCGTATCCCCGGGATACCAGGAGATGCCCTGCTGGGCCTCTTTGACGGCGGGGGAACTCATCACCCCTGCCGATTCGGGCGCCTGGATGCCGGTTTTCACACCGATGCCGAAATATTCGGTGGCGGCGGTGGAAAGTTTTTCGATCCCAAGCCGTCTGCCCACATCATAAAAGAAGATGTTGCAGGAATAGCGCAGGGCCTTTGCGGCGTTGGTGTCATCATGCCAGCCCAGACATTGCATGGCAAGATCGGGATAGAAATTATAAATATGGTTGCAATAGACGGTGCTGTTGGCAGAGATGGTTCCCTCATCCAGAGCGATGGCCGCCACAACCGACTTGAACACCGAACCGGGGCGATAGGCCGCCTGGGTCACCCGGTTATAAAGCGGATTATATTCCACCTCTAAAAGAGAGGCATAATTGGTCAGATAATCGTTGATGTCATAATTGGGATAGGTGGCCGAGGCAAGCACCTCAAAACTGTTCACATCCAGCACCACCACCGCGGCACCCTCGGCATCTGCGGCAAAATCATATTTTTCCCGAATGTTTGCCACATGCCGTTCCAGGGCACTCTGCACATAGGCCTGAAAAGCAGAATCGATGGTCAGACTCACGGCGGCGCCCGCTTCGGCTTCCCGGATCACATTGTCAGAGATCACGTCGCCGTTTTTGTTGCGAACCACCTCTCTGACACCCGATTTGCCTCGCAGATATTTTTCTGCCCAGGATTCGATGCCCGATTTACCCACCTTCTCGTTGAGGGCATAGCCCTGTGCCAGCAGTTCCTTGGCCTCTTCGGCATAAATGGGGCCGATGGTTCCGATGATGTGGGGGACAAGGGTGCCGGAATAGTAAACCCGGTCGGGAACCTGCTCCACATTCAAACCGTCAATGCGATAAGAGGCCTCTTTTACCCGAATCATGGTTTTATAGTCAATGTCTTCTGCAAAGGTATAGTTGTTGCTGACGGAAAAGCCCTTGCGCTCCATTTCATATCGAACCCCGGCAATGAGCCGCATCTCTTCCAGGGTCCAGCCTTTTTCTTCGTCATCCAAAGAGAAACGGCGGATCAGCGCGTCCATACAGTTTTGCGCCGTGGCATAGGATTGGAGATCCAAAAAGGATTTCAGCGTTTCGGTGGCCCGTTCGCTGTTTTCTTTGAAACTCAAACTTCCATCCTTTTCCAGCAAAAGAGGAAGATTATCGATCCATTCGGTGTCACAATCCTGCAAGAGCATGGCCAGATCCAAAACGGTCTGGTTCAAATTTTTGTCTGCGATATAAGCCTTTTCCAGAATCACATTGTTCTCGGTTTCGTTGCCGGCCAAAACCCGTCCGTAACGGTCGGTGATCTCTCCTCTGGCGGCACCGATCTTGATCCGGCTGGCATAGGTGCTCTCCACCTGATCGAGATAATCCTGCCCGTGTATCAATTGAAGTTGCACCAGACGAACCACATAAACCAGCATCATAGCAAGAAACAGAGAAGCGAGCAGCACCAGTCTGGCTCTTTTGTTTTTCCGATCCAAGGGCTGCCGCCTCCTTTCCTTTGCGAATGATCAAAATCAGATGGTTGTCATCTCTGCTTCGTTTTGGGGCTGCAGCCGCAAAAAAACAAAGCGCAGGAGAAAATAAAAAAGCAAAATCGTCAAACCGGTGTAAAGCCAGGTGGGAAGGAAGGTGTGAAGATAATAGGGAACCAATCCCTCCTCTTCGGTCAAAATAAACCGGAAAAAGAAATCTGCGTGGCAAAGCAACACCAAACTTACCGAAGAGACGGCCAAAAAGGTGGTGAAATTGGGAAGTGCCAGAAAATGGGTCAAAAAACTGATGGCAAGAGAAGTCAAAACAAAAAACAAAGCAAAATAGCCCAGAAGGGTGTTACAGGCATAATCCATCAAAAGGCCGGCGAAAAAGGCAAAGACACAAGCCCCCACCTCTTGTTCGAAAAATGCCACACATATCACCACGCCCACCATCAAAAGCGGCCGCACCCCGAAGATGGGGACGGTCAGCCCTTTGGTGGTTTGCAAACAATAGGCAAGAAGCAGGATCAGCCCATAAACCACCCACTTGATTGCCTCGCGAAAAGAAGCGCGCCGATAAAAGGGCATCCGATCCCCCTCCTTCCTGTAAAGAAGCCGAATTTTTTGAGCTGTCAGCCCTGCAAACCCGATTCCTCTTTGGCTTTGCCGTAAAAATCGGTGATGACCATAACCTCCTGCACCCGTTTGATATCCACAACAGGCGTGATCACGGCATGCAGGCCGCTGCCGCCGTCTTCCGACGAAATTTTTTGCACCCGGCCTACCACAAGTCTGGCGGGGAAAAGTTCACTGCCGCCGGTGATGATGTAATCCCCGGGCTGAATGCCGCTGGTCTTATCAATATAAGAAAGAGAGGTTAAACCGTCTGCCGCCAAAAGCATTGTGCCGGCAAGAAGGCCGGTATCCCCTGTTCTGGAACAGATGCAGCCCACATTCAAATTGGGGTCCAAAAGGGTTTCCACCGTGGAATAGGTCCAGCCCACCTGGCTGATGACCCCAACCATTCCGTCGGCGGTGATCACCACATCCCGTTCCTTGATTCCCTGCAAAGAACCTTTGTTGATCTTGAATTCTCCGTAGGCAGAGATGGGATCCCGTTCCACCACACTGGCGGCAACCAGTTTCCAATCGGGGTTTTCTTTTGCCAAACCAAGATAGTCTTTATAGTTTTCATTTTCCCGCAGGGCATTGTCATATTCCGTCAATTGGCTGCGAAGTTCATTGATCTCTTGCTGCAAAGCCTCGTTTTCTTCCCGCAGCTTACTGCCGGCAAACAGTTCCGAAAAGAAACCGGAAACACCGTCGCCCACCCAGGTGGAGATCTCCTGGAAGGGCTTGACAAAAAAGCCGATCAAACTTTCGCCCACCCCTGAAAAACCTTTGGAACTGCCGGCGGCAATCATCATCCCAAAACAGACCACAAGCAGCCCGGCAATGATCTTAAAGGCTGCCGAACGCAGAAATTCTTTCAAGTCGGATCTCTCCTTTCCTTTGCGATATCAGGACACAAAACACCCTGCAGGGGCTGCAAGGTGTCTTGAATCGAAGGTCAGAACAATTGTCAATCGGCCAGTTCTTCTGCCGCAACCGTCTCTTGAATGGCTCTGTTGTTAAGCACCAACCCGGTGCCGATGGCCACACAATCCAAGGGGTTTTGTGCCACATGGACAGAGATGCCGGTCTCTTTGCTGAGCAGCTGATCCAAACCGCGAAGCAGGGCTCCGCCGCCGGTCAAGGTCAAACCGCGGTCGATGATGTCGGCACTCAGTTCGGGGGGAATCACTTCCAAAGTGGTCCGAACCGCCTCCAAAATGGCATCCAACGAATCGGCCAGTGCTTCGCGGATCTCTTTGGCCTGCAAAATCACCGTTTTGGGCAGACCGTCCAACAGATTGCGGCCCCGCACCTCATATTCCCCTTCGTTTTCATAAGGGAAGGCGCTGCCAATGGCAATCTTGGCTTCTTCTGCGGTGCGGTCACCGATCAAAAGATTATATTTGCGCTTCACATAATCCACAATGGCCTGGTCAAACTCATCGCCGCCAACCCGAACACTCTTTTTTGCCACAATGCCGTTCATGCTGATGACTGCCACCTCGCTGGTGCCACCGCCGATATCAAGAACCATGCTGCCGCTGGCATCTTCCACCGGCAGACCGGCGCCGATGGCTGCAGCCAAAGGCTCTTCGATCACAATGACCGGGGCTTTTGCTCCGGCTTTCAGAGCAGCTCTTCTCACGGCAAGCCGTTCCACCCTGGTCACGCCCGAGGGAACACAGATGGCCACATGCACCTTGGAAAAGAGGCCTTTTTTGCAGCTCTTCTGAATAAACTGGCGCAGCATCTCTGCGGCCACTTCAAAGTCGGCGATCACACCGTCTTTCAACGGGCGGACGGCCACAATGCTGCCGGGGGTGCGGCCGATAAACTCCTTGGCGTCGCTGCCCACACAGCGAACCTCCTGGGTGCGCACATCAATGGCAACCACACTGGGTTCCCGCATGATGATTCCCTTACCTTTCATATAAACCAG
This sequence comes from Oscillospiraceae bacterium, assembly GCA_017421095.1. Taxonomy (GTDB): domain Bacteria; phylum Bacillota; class Clostridia; order Oscillospirales; family Ruminococcaceae; genus RGIG1943. The sequence goes on along the minus strand of JAFQMB010000107.1, from coordinate 11,600 downwards.
GGTATTGGCGGTTCCCAGGTCAATTCCGATTTCTTTATCAAACATCGATTCGCCACTCCTTCTTTATTTATCAGTAAACCTTTCGGGAATTCGTTTTGGGATTTTTCTCTGCCGAAAGGAATGAGGCAAGCATTCAAAATGATTATAGCCGTTTTTTCACACTTTCACAAGGGAAAAGAGCGATTTTTCGTCGACGGAATGCAAAAAAATGCCAACATTTATCCCCTGCGCCCTGTTTTTTGTGCCCGGCTGTCACGAAGCTTTTGCGGAAGATCCTTTTGTGCCTTTCGCTCGTAAAGACCGCGGGTGAAACTGCCGGTGGGCGGAGTTTGGTTGGCATAAGAAATGCAAATCTCCCCGGTTTTTTGGGCATCCTCGTCGCTGAAAAGCAAAAAGAGTTTGGCCGGACGATCATATTTTTCCAGCCGATCAGCCAAATAAAGCACCTGGGAATTATAAACCACCGAAGCCTCACCACCGCAAAAGACCGGGAAGGTGCGGCCGGTGCGGTCGCTGATCTCGAAGTGCTTTTTGCAGGATGCACATCCGTTTTTGGCCTTGTTGGGGCAAAGGCGCAGCACCATAAGCGGAAGGCGGCCATAGACGATCAGACCGCTTTTGTCGGTACAGTCGGAAAGTTCAAAAAGGCTGCTCTCAAAAGAACGAATCACCTCATCGGCCCCGAAACGAAGGGCGGTCGATTCCGCTTCCCGTGAGCGAATGTTCAGCGTGGGCCCGAGAGTCACAAAAAATCCCATCTCTTTTGCGGCCTGCCAGCCACCGGGGCTTCGGGCCAAAACCCGATCAAACCCCGCTTTTTTGACGCGCTCCAAAAAAACTTCTTCTTTTTTTGCAAAAAAAACGGGAGGAAGCAAAACCCCAACAGAAGTGGTCTCTTTTTGGGGGGCAAACAAAACTGCCTCATCCAGGGGCAGATAAATTTCTTTTGCCAGAATTTCCGCTTCTCTTGCCTGCTCGGCTGTCCGGCAGATGGCGGCAAAGGTTTGCGGGTTTGTCCGTTTTCCGGTTTCGGGGGTTAAAAAGTCAGAAAGATGTGCCTTTTCGGGAACGGGGAAGGATTTTCTTTGTCTGTCCATCTCCTCCAATGCGGTGCGCCGCAACTGCCTGACAGCGCTGTCGGGCAAAAAGAGCCCCTCTTCCAGAATGATCTCTGTTTCGGAAAAGAAATATCGGGTTTCCCCCGTCTGGGAAAGGAGTTGTTCCATCCGATCCTTTTGGACAGAACGCTCTCTTGCGGCAGAGGGGGTCATCCCTTCGGTCACAAAGCGGTGATTGCCGTCTGAAACTTCCAGCAAAACCGGCTTTTCTGCGGCAATTTCCAGCCGGGCGGAAAGGGGGACGCGCACCGGATCTTTTTCCTTTTGCCGTTGCAGAGAAGAAAAGGTTTCCCGGTCTGCGGCATCAATATCTTCTTTTCTGCGGAAGCCGAACATACTGCGGTCGGGTCTTCCGCCCTTTTCAAACATTCCGGTGGTAAAGCCGCTGCGGGAAAAAACCCGCTGCAAAAGATCGGTGTCAAAATTTTCGCCGTCCAACGCCGCACGATAGGCGCTGACGGTGGCGGTCACATATTCGGGGCGTTTCATTCTGCCCTCGATTTTCAAGGTGCGGACACCCATTTTTTTCAACTCTTCCAGATGCCCGATCAAACAAAGGTCTTTCAGACTCAGGCATTTTTCAAACCCTTTGATGGAAAAATCCAATCGGCAGGGCTGGGCGCAAAGGCCACGGTTTCCGCTTCTGCCGCCGATGAGTGCGCTGAGATAACATTGCCCCGAAAGCCCCATACAAAGCGCCCCGTGGCAAAAGGTTTCCAGTTTCATTCCCGTCTTGGCCATTTCGGCGATCTCTTCTTTGGCACATTCTCTGGCCAAAACTGCCTGATCAAAGCCCATCTCCTGCAAAAGACGGATGCCGGCAGAAGTTGTCACCGCCATTTGGGTGGAAGCGTGAATTTCCAGGGAAGGAAAGGTGCGTTTGATACGCTCCGGCAGGGAAAGATCCTGCACAATCACCCCGGTGATGCCGACTTTGGCGGCCTGTTCCAACAGATAAAAGGCCTCTTTTTGTTCTTCTTTTTTCAAAAGAGTGTTCAAGGTGAGAAAACTTTCGGCCCCATAGGCGCGGCATTCATCTGCCGCAAAGAGCAAATCTTCCGGCCCGAAATTATCCGCCTTTTGTCTGGCGTTCAAACTTTTCGCACCGAAATAAACCCCGTCCGCACCGGCCCGAAGGGCGGCGTCGAGGCATTCTTTGTTGCCGGCAGGAGCAAGGAGTCTGCAAACCTCCGGCAGCGGTTTTTTCGCTCTCACGCTGTTCACAGAGTCATCTGGCCCTGTTGTTGGCGAAGACGGGCGATCTCTTCCTTCAGCCGATCGTTTTCCCGTTTCAATTCCCCTTGGGCGATGACGGCGCGGTTGGCCTCGCTGGCATATTCCCGCACCTGGGCGCGGAGATTTTCGCCGCCTTCATTTTCCCGGTTCATGCTATCCAATGCGCTGATGGCGGTGAGCATCACCGCTTCCAGCAAACTGGCGCTGGGTTTTGTGGTCATAATGGCGGTGATATGGTCATTGAGCTGGGTGGCCAACTGCTGCAGCCGATCCTCTTCCATCGTGCTGATCACAGATAATTGGGTGCCTGCCACGTGCAAAATGGTCTTTCTTTTTTCTGCCACGGAAAATCGCTTCCCTTCCGCAAAAGATCCTGTTGGATCTCTTGGTATTTTCACTTTATATTATACTCTTTTTTTCCGCCGCCTACAAGGGTTTTCAGGTCTTTTTTCCCGATAGAAGCAATATTTATCACACAGAGAAGAATTTTTGATTTTTGATTGCAAAGCGGAGGATACACCATGACACGATCCAAAGAACTTCTTGTCGGTCTTGACGAAAAAGAGGCCGCATCCCGGCTGGAAAAGGTGGGAGAAAACCGTCTGAAAGCAAAAAAAAGAAGGTCGGCAGTTTCAATCTTTTTTTCCCAGTTTTCGGATGTGATGATCTGGATTTTGCTGGCGGCCACCGGACTTTCGTTTCTTTTGGGGGATACTCCGGAGGCGATCACCATTCTTTCGCTGGTGCTGCTCAATGCGCTTTTGGGTTTTTTACAGGAAAACAAAACCGAAAAAACCATTGAAAAATTAAAGGAATTGGGGGCACCGAAAGCGCAGGTTATCCGGGAGGGAAAGGCAAAAGAGATTTCCCCTGCCTTGTTGGTGCCGGGGGATCTTGTCTGCCTTTCGGCAGGGGATCGGGTGCCGGCGGATGGGGTTCTGCAGGAGGCAACGGGTCTTTTGGCGGATGAATCGCTGCTCACCGGAGAAAGCAGAGCAGAGGAAAAAAGGGCCTGCCGCACCAAGGAGATGCCGGAAAATCAGGTGGGCTGCAAAGAACGGGTTTATATGGGGAGTGTGATCACCGGAGGTCATGGGAAATTTTACGTTTCCGATACCGGGATGAACACCCAAATGGGCCGGATTGCCCATCTTTTGGATCAGGTGGAAGAGGAAAAAACGCCCCTGCAAAAAAGGCTGGCAAAACTGGGGCAGATGCTGGGCATTCTTTGTTTGGCTGTCTGCTCTTTGGTGGCGCTTTTGGGCTTCTTTCGGGGGGAAGATCCCCTGCAAATGCTGATCACCGGCATCAGTTTGGCGGTGGCGGCCGTCCCGGAAGGGTTGCCTGCGGTGGTCACCCTCTCTTTGGCCCTTGCCACCGGAAGAATGTTGCGGCAAAACGCCCTGCTTCGCCGTTTACATCTGGTGGAAACTTTGGGCAGCACCACCGTTATCTGCAGCGATAAGACCGGCACCCTCACCCAAAACCGGATGGAATTGCAGCATCTTGTCACCCCGGAGGACAAAAAACTGCCTTTGAACGGGCAGGGACAAGGGCATATATTGTATAAGGCTTTGGCAGGAAGTGACCGTTATCGGGAGGGGGAAGAAAAACATACCGATGCCACCGAAGAGGCGCTGCACCTGGCATCTTTGGGCTTCTTTCCCGAAAAAATCGGCAAAAGACTGACGGAAAACCCCTTTGATTCCACCCGAAAACGGATGAGTCTTTTGCTTTCGGAAGGGAGAACGAAAACCCTTTTTGCCAAGGGGGCAACGGAATTTTTGCTTCCCTGCTGCAAATTCGTTCTTTTGGACGGCAAGGTGTTGCCGCTGGATGAAAAGGGAAAAAAGGAACTGCTGCAGCGTTCTTCCTCCCTCGCATCCGAAGGGCTGCGGGTGATTTCCTTTGCCATAAAAGAAGAGGCAGCGGATGGGATGGAACGGGAATTGACCTTCGTTGGTTTTGCGGCACTGGAAGATCCTCCCAGACCGGGCACCAAACAGGCCATTGCCGATTGCAGAAGGGCAGGCATCCGAACGGTGATGATCACAGGAGATGCCAAAGAAACGGCGGTGGCCATCGGCAAAAAGATCGGATTGGTGAAGAAAGGGCGGGTTTTGTCCGGCTCGGAATTGGACAGGATGGATGACAAAACGCTACAGACAGCGGCAGCCGATTGCGAGATCTTTGCCCGGGTGACGCCGGAGCATAAACTGCGGATTGTTCGGGCGCTGAAAAAACGGCGGGAAACGGTTGCCATGACCGGCGACGGGGTGAACGATGCTCCGGCGGTGAAAGAGGCGGATATCGGCATCGCTATGGGAAAAAGCGGAACCGATGTCACAAGAGAAGCGGCAGGTATGACGCTGTTGGATGATCGGTTTGAAACCATTGCTCTGGCGGTGAAAGAGGGGCGGGCCATTTATGATAACATCCGAAGATTCATCCGCTATCTGCTCTCCTGCAATCTGGGCGAGGTGCTTTGTATGCTCCTTGGAATGCTCTTTTCGATGCCTGCTTTGCTGCTGCCCATTCAAATTTTATTTGTAAATTTTGTCACCGACGGGCTGCCGGCGCTGGCTCTTGGGTTGGAACCTCCGGAAAAAGGAATTATGGAAAGACCACCCAGAAAATCGGGCAATTCGGTTTTTTCAGACGGCCTTTTGTTTCGGATTCTTTTGCGGGGTGTTTTGATTGCCCTTGCCACTGTTTTCACCTTTCAGCTTCTTTATTATCAAACCTTTTCGGAAGAAATTGCTCGCACCGGCACATTGGTCACTTTGATTCTCACCCAGCTATTGCACGCGTTGGAATGCAAAAGCGAACAAAGATCGCTGTTTTCGGTTCCGCTTTTTTCCAACCCCAAACTGCTTCTGGCTTTGGGTTTTTCCCTCTTGGCGCTGTTGGCCGCCCTTTATCTGCCCTTTTTGGCAAAGGTTTTTTCTTTGGTGCCGTTGACATTTTTGCAGTTTTTCACCTGTGTTTCTGTTGCGTTGACGGTGCCTTTTCTTGGGGCGATTGGGGAATATTTTCGGGAGAGAAGAGAAAAACGGCGGGCGAACAAAGAATGAAAAGGAAAGGAAAGCAAAAAAGCCCGGTTTATGGAGAGAAAACGAAAAAAACACCAAATCTTTCTTTTTTTGACAAGAAACTCCTTGCAAAAAATGTCCTTTTTCGGGGAAAAAATATGGCAAACAACGATGATTTGAAAAAAGGAGTTTGCCATAATGGTGTTTGCGAAACTGATCCGGCCGACGGTGGCTTTTTTGGGGGGATTGACCCTTTTTGTCCTGGCGGCGGTGGGATATTATGATTGGACACTGCCCGAGATTTATTACACCCGAAGCGAAAACATCCCTGCGATGGAAACCGTCTTTCCGGTGGTTTGGGAAGAAACGCCGGTGATCCGAAAAGAGGGGGAATCCCGGGAAACCAGACTGCTTCTTTTCGGAGTCTTTCCTATTAAAAATGCCACCCTTACCCGTTTGGAGGAACAAAAGGTGATCCCCGGAGGCGAGGTGTTTGGAATGAAACTTTTTTCTTCCGGAGTGATGGTCACCGGTTTTTCCGACATCACCTCCCGGGACGGTTCCTCCTTTTCTCCCGCTGCCCGGTCGGGTCTTTCCATGGGTGACATCATTCTTTCGGTGAACGGAGAGGAGTTGGATTCCAACGGTGAATTGATCGAACTGGTAAAAAACAGCGGCGGCAAGGCGTTGCTCCTTTCCGTTTTGCGGGAAGAAACGGCCGTTCGGATTGAAGTTGCCCCCAAGGCGGATGAGAAGGGGGTCTATCGGTTGGGGGTTTTGGTGAAAGATTCCTCTGCCGGAATCGGAACCGTCACCTTTTATGAACCGGTCAGCGGCCTTTTTGCCGGACTGGGTCATCCCATCTGTGAAGGCGAAACCGGAACCCCCATTCCTTTGCGGTCGGGGGAAGCGATGCCTGCTGAGATTGAACGGGTGAACAAGGGGAGTGTGGGCGAAGCTGGGGAACTGGTGGGCAGTTTTTCTTCCTCCTTGCCTATCGGTCGGTTGAAAGGGAACACTGAATGTGGGATTATGGCCCTTTATGAGAGTGCTTTGCCCAAAAAAGAGCCCATTTATGTGGCAACGCCGAGTCAGGTGAAAAAGGGGAAGGCGCTTATTTATACAACGGTGGATGATCAGGGGGTGAAGAGTTATGAAATCGAGATTGAGGAGATCAGAAACAGCGAAAAAAGCGGAACCCGCAACCTGGTTATTCGGATCACAGACGAAAAGCTCATTCAGAAAACAGGCGGAATTGTCCAGGGGATGAGCGGCAGCCCGATCATTCAAAACGGGATGTTGGTGGGTGCGGTCACCCACGTGCTCATCGGAGACCCCACAAGAGGGTATGGTGTCTTTGCGGATACCATGCTGCGCACTCTGAGCGAATTTCTGCCCGAAGAAGAGGCCATCGCCTCCTGATAAAGACCCCCGCGCCAAAAGCGCGGGGTTTGCTGCGTCCTGATCTGTTTGTGTCAAAACGGGACAGGGAAAGCGCAATGCATTTATGCGGAATATTCCTAAAAAAATGTTTTATTTATACAGAATATTTTGAAAAATATGAGGTAAAACCGAAAAAAGAGAAGAAAAAAGCGAATTTTTTTAAAATTTTATGCATTTTGTTCTTTACAAAGATATACCAATGGTGCTAAAATAGGCAAATAGCAAAGGAAGATCATCTGTTTCTTGAGCATTCTCTCTGCTTGTTTGACGGTTCTTTGCTGAGTTTTTTGCGTGTGATGATAAAAGATCACGCGTATCATAGGAAAAGAGGTTTTTATGATGAAAACAGGTTTCAAAAAAGTGGTTGCTCTCTTGATGGCAATTGCGATGGTAATTTGCTTTGCCTCCTGCGGCAATGCCGGTTACACCAAGGATAACACCGAATATGTCATCGGCTTCTCCGGTCCTCTGACCGGCGGTGCTGCTGTCTACGGTGTTGCCGTTAAGAACGCTGCCCAGATGGCAGTGGACGAAATCAATGCTGCCGGCGGTTTGAACGGTGTCAAGTTCAAGCTGGTCGCTACCGACGATACCCACGATGCAACCAAGGTTGCCGCCAACTATGCTTCTATGTTTGAAGGCGGTATGCAGGTTTCTCTGGGCACCGTTACCACCGGCCCCGGACTTGAATTTTCCAAAATATCTGCTGAAGACGGCATCTTCTTCCTGACCCCCTCTGCCTCGGGCGACGACATCCCCAAATCCGGCAACGGTTTCCAGATGTGCTTTGCTGACGGCAACCAGGGTAAGGTGGCTGCTGATTATGTGAACTCCACCAATCTGACCAAGATCGGTATCTTCTATAAGTCTGACGATGCTTATTCCAACGGCATTTACAAGCAGTTCAAGGAAAACCTGAACGATAACATCCAGACTGTGGAAGCTGTTTTCACCGGCGACGCTCAGGACTTCTCTGCTCAGATCTCTACTTTGAAGGATTGCACCTTCATCTTTATGCCCATCTATTATCAGCCCGCCTCTGTGTTTATGACCCAGGCCAAGGACATCATCGCCGCTGACGCTGTTTATTATGGTTGCGACGGTTTTGACGGTCTTGCCGGTCAGTTTGAAGATTTCAGCGTGATTCCCCAGGAAGTTTCCATGCTTTCTCACTTCGATTCCAATGCAACCGAAGGCAAGGCTGCTGAATTCATTCAGAAATATACCGATAAATTCGGTGCCGACACCCTCAACCAGTTTGGCGCTTCCGCTTATGACTGTGTTTATGCCATCTATAACGCCATGAAGGCCGCCATCGATGCCGGCGAAGAGATTGATGTGACCATCTCTGCTGCCGATCTGGGCGAAATTCTGATGGCCAGCTTCAAGGGCGGCTTCTCTTACAGCGGTGTGACCGGTGACGATATCACCTGGGAAGACAACGGTTATGTTTCCAAGGAAGCTGTGAAATACACCTTGAAACAGGCCAATTCCGCTGAATAAGCCGGACAATTTACCATAAAACCATTTTGCGATATATTTGCCGGCGCAGTTTACCTGCGGCGGCAAATTGTCGTCATATACGGTTATCAGATTGTATCACATATGATGGGAAAGCTGATTTATGAAACTGATTGAAACATTGATAAACGGCCTTAGTATGGGCAGCACCTATGCAATGATCGCGTTGGGCTATACCATGGTTTACGGCATTGCAAAGATGCTGAACTTTGCCCACGGCGACATTATTATGGTCGGCGGATATATGATCTTTGTCACCATGTCAGCAACAGGCAACCCGATTTTGGGGTTGCTTGCTGCCGTGGTTTTCTGTGTGATTTTGGGGGTTGCCATTGAAAAGGTGGCCTATAAGCCCCTGCGGGGTGCTTCGCCTCTTGCGGTGCTGATTACCGCCATCGGTGTGAGCTATCTTTTGCAGTCGACGGCACAGATCATCTTCGGCACTGCCTCCAAAATGGTGCAGGTTGCCGATCTTGGGAATTGGAACATCGCGGGTCTGACAATCCCGATTTATACCCTTGTGACCCTCGGTTGTTCCATGGTGATTATGACCGTTTTGACCCTGTTTGTGAAATATACCAAAACAGGCCGCGCCATGATTGCCGTTTCCGAAGACAAGGGCGCCGCCCAACTGATGGGCATCAATGTGAACAAGATCATTATGATCACCTTTGCCATTGGCTCGGCCCTTGCGGCCTTTGCAGGCTTCTTTATGCTGATGAAATCCCCCAGCCTGACAAACACCCTCGGCGCCATGCCCGGGATCAAGGCCTTCACGGCGGCGGTTATCGGCGGTATCGGCTCCATTCCCGGCGCTATGCTGGGCGGTATTCTGATGGGGGTTGTGGAAGCCATTTCCCTCACCATTCCTGCGGTGGCTCCTTATACAGACGCCATTGAATTTATCATTCTGATCATCATTCTTCTTGTGCGCCCCACCGGGATTTTGGGCAAGAAGAGAAGGGAGAAGGTATAATGGCGGGCTTGAAAAATATAAAGTGGAAAAAGTATGTCAGCTATGTGGTGCTGGCGGCCGCAACGGTGATTTTGGCGGTCCTTTCCTTCGCAGGGGCGCTGAAAAGTTCTGATATTTATTTGCTTGAAAAGGTGGCCATTTCCATCATGCTTGCCGTTTCTCTCAGCATGGTGGTGGGCTTTTTGGGCGAACTTTCTCTCGGACATGCCGGGTTTATGTGTATCGGTGCCTATCTCGGCGGAAAAACAGCCGTTTTGCTGGAACCCGTCCTCGGGGAATTCCCCACTCTTTTTGTGGCGTTGATTCTGGGCGGTATTATCGCTGCCGTTTTCGGCATTGTGATCGGGTTGCCGGCCCTTCGGCTGCGGGGTGACTATCTTGCCATTGTGACCCTTGCCTTCGGCGAGATTGTCCGATCCGTTTTTATGAATTCCAGCGATGAATCCTTCGGCGGCTCCCTCGGGTTGGATACCCCCCGTTTCGATAAGGAGTATCTGTTTATCATTGCGCTCGTTTTGGTGCTGGGCTGTCTTGTGGTGACCCAGAATCTGATCCATTCCAAACACGGAAGAGCCATCACCTCCATCCGGGATAATGAAATTGCCGCCAAGGCCACCGGCATCAATGTGACCAAATATAAACTGATCGTCTTTTGTGTTTCTTCTTTCTTTGCCGGGGTGGCAGGCGTGCTTTACAGTTATTCCAATTACACCGTGCAAAGTGCCAATTTCGATTATAACTATTCTATCGAGATTTTGGTGATGGTCGTTCTGGGCGGTATGGGCAGCATCAACGGATCCATCATTGCCGCCGCTCTGATCACCTTCCTGGATGTGAAACTGCAGACCATCCTCACCGGCAACCTTGCGGTGCTGCAGGATTTGTTCTATGCTTTGATTCTGATTCTGCTGGTGATTTATAACAACGCGCCTGCTCTGCGCGGCTTCCGCGAAAAATATAACATCAGCAAACTCTTTGCCAGATTCAAGAAACACAACCCGGCCACGGTCAAAGACGATGAGGCCAAATGGGATCGGGTGCCAACCAAGATCAAAATGGACGAGGTGCTTTCGGTGGATGTGCAGGTGACCTCTCCTTATACCCCCGATAAATCCCCGAAGGAGGAGAAATAATGTCTGATATTGTCTTAAAAACAGAATCACTTGGCATCTCCTTCGGTGGACTCAAAGCGGTCCAGGGGCTTGACCTTGAGATCAAAAAGGGTCAGTTATACGGCTTGGTGGGACCCAACGGTGCCGGAAAAACAACGGTTTTCAATATGATCACCGGCGTTTACAAACCCACTACCGGCAGTTTTTGGCTGGACGGTGAAAATCTGACCGGCAAAACACAAGAAACCATCAACCACAAAGGAATCGCCAGAACCTTTCAGAACATCCGTCTTTTCAACAATATGACGGTGATCCGCAACGTGATGGTGGGGTTGCACAATCAGCCCGAGTTCAAATGCGGTTTGTTTTCCAGCATCTTCCGGCTGCCTGCACATTTCAAAACCGAAAAGGCGATGCGCGCCCGGGCGAAAGAGATTCTGGAAGTTGTCGGGCTGCTGGAAGAGCGCAACAATCTCTCCTGCAATCTGCCCTATGGCAAACAGCGCAAACTTGAAATTGCCAGAGCCCTTGCAACCAACCCGAAACTTCTTTGTCTGGACGAGCCGGCAGCTGGGATGAACCCTCATGAAACTGCCGATTTGATGGAGATTGTCCGTCACATTCGGGATCAATTTGATGTGACGATTCTGCTCATTGAACACGATATGAAATTTGTGTCCGGCCTTTGCGATGAAATTACCGTGCTCAATTTCGGCACGGTTTTGGCGCAGGGTGTGCCGGAAAAAGCGCTCAACGACCCTGCGGTTGTGAAGGCGTATATAGGAGGCTGATGACAGATGGCACTTTTGGAAGTGAAAAACTTATCGGTGTTTTACGGTGTTATTCAGGCTCTCAAAGGGATCAGTTTTGAGGTGAACGAAGGCGAGATCGTCACCCTGATCGGAGCAAACGGCGCTGGCAAATCCACCACGCTCAACACCGTGGCTGGCCTGCTCAAGCCCCGCGAAGGCTCCATCACCCTCGAAGGCAAGAGCCTGCTGGGCATTCCGGCGCACAAGCTGGTATCCCGCGGCATGGCGCTGTGCCCCGAAGGACGCCGCATCTTCCAGCAGATGACTGTGCGCGAGAACCTTGAAATGGGCGGATATTCCCGTCCGGCCGAAGAAATCGACGCTTCGATGGCCGACGTGTTCAACCGCTT
>JAFQMB010000106.1 GCA_017421095.1 Oscillospiraceae bacterium | reverse complement strand
GGGTTGTCATCAAAAGCGCAAGAATAAGGGCAAGCAGTTTTTTCATATCGCCACCTCCTGAAAATTCACCTGTTATGAGTAGACTACTGCTTGAACAAGAATTTAGTCATTGTCAGGGGTCCAAAGAACATATTCCCTTGTTCCAACCATACATGACAAAATTTCACCTGAATCTTTTCGGATCACAAGTCTGGGACCACCGCCATCCAACACCAATTCGGATGTTTCTTCAGAATATTCAACAATCCAAAGCTCTTCTCTTTCTTCGGTTTCTATTGAGAAATTATGATACTCTTTTCCAAACATTTCTGTCACAAACGCGTTTGCGATGTCTTCCGCTTCCCTTTTGGAAATTTCTTCTCCGCCTGTATTACAAGAGGCGAAGACAAGGGTTGTCATCAAAAGAGCAAGAATAAGGACAAACAATTTTTTCATGTTTTCGCCTTCCTTTCAGCCGCAAAGCGGCATTTTTGTGTTTTTTTCAAAGCAGGCTGCCTCAAAACAAAAAGACGCACAGTTTTTCTAAAACTGCACGCCTCGATTGCATTATACCATAATCTGTCCTTTCTCTTTGCAAAAGAAAACGGCAGTGATGTCCATATCAATTATATATATATATATATAATGTCAACATTTTTTCATCTAAAATATACCAAAACGGAAGTGTTTCGTCAACGACTTCCACCAAGCCGACGCCCTGTTTTTCGCAAGTTTGTAGGCAAGCACAAATCCCCTCTTTTTCCTTTGTGTATTATGCCAACAAGAATACCCTTCTCCCAAAAGAAAACACCCGCCGATTTTGGCGGGTGTGCAGGATGATTTGTCAGGCTCTGTTCAGCCAGATGTCTGCAATCTCAAGGGCGTCATACAAACTGGTCTTTTCAGAGTTTTTCACAATGCTTTGGGGCAGAGTGAGGCTGGGGTCGGTGTTCATCAAAGAAACACGCAGTTTGGAAGGAAGCATCTGCCCATCCTTTTCCGCTTTGGCCATGATCTGAATCACCGCCACAAAGGGATCCCCCATGCTGCCGAAATAAATGGTATCCTTTTGGCGCACCAGCGGGCGGCCTTTATAGGTCAAAAATCCATCCTGATTGAGTAATTTATCCATGATCGCTTCTCCTTTCCGGGAATGATCGGCCAACAGTTGCCGCATTTTGATTCGATACAGTATAACACACTTTTTTTCATCTGGCAAGCAGAATTCTGTCAACTGGACAAAACCAGACTCAAACGCTCTTTTGCCAGGTCCAAAAGTTCCTCGGCATCGGGAACCGAGGGGGTTCTTTTGCGGTTGGCGGCAGTTTCATACCGCCCCTCTTCCCCATGCAAGAGATCTTCGGAAAGATGCCAATCTCCGACAAAGAGCCAAGAGAGAACCAGAGAATCGGCCAATTTTGAAATATCCTGGCAGGAAAAGCCGCATTCTTTTTCCATCTTTTGGGCCCGTTCCGGCATAAATTCTTCCGCCAGCGCCAGATGCACCGGCAAAAACAGGGCGGTGGCAAGGCCATGGGGCAGGCCGGTTTTTTCAGTCAGCGCATAACCTGCCATATGGGGAAAGGCGGTGCGGCAAAGATCAATGGCATAGCCGCCCAGCAGACTGGCCTTGTGCATTTTTTTGCGAAATTCGCTCCGTTTGGCATATGCTTCGCTCTCCTGCAGATGCAAAAGATTCCCCACCGCCAGGGAAATCCCCTCCAGACAGATTGCTTCCGCCCGAGGATCGAATTCTTCAGAAAAATAACTCTCCAGCAGATGACAAAGGGCATCCAACCCGGTGGAACAGGTGGTCAGAGGGCTCATACTCTCGGTGTAACGGGTGTCGGCAAAGGCGATGGCCGGATAAAGGCAGGGGGCGGAAATTCCCTTTTTGGTTCCGTCGTTGCGGGTGAGAACCGCAATATTTGTGACCTCACTTCCCGTTCCGGCAGTGGTTCCCACCACCGCAATGGGCAAACAGGCCGCCTCGGAAAGGTCGGCAGAATAAAGAAGATCATCGGTGAAGCCGTCAATCCCGGATTCTTCGCCCGTTGCCGCCAAAAGAGCCACCAGTTTTCCCGCATCCATCACACTGCCGCCGCCAATGGCCAAAATAAAATCCGCCCTGGCGTTCAGCGCCTCTTTTGCAGCCTCACGGCAGACTTCTGTGGTGGGGTTTTCGCTAATTTTATCAAAAATCCGAAAGGTTTGATCGTTTGCGCTCAAGGCGGCAATGGCATCGGCCAGCGCCCCGGAACGAACCGCGCCGTTTTTCCCGGTCAAAATCAGGGCGCGCTCTCCCAAAGAGAGCAGCAACTCCCCCTTTTTATCTAAACATCCCTCTTCCAAAATCAACCGGGTTTTATGCTCTGCCAAGGGTTTCAAAATGCTCCGTCGCTCCTTTTATTGCGGTCAAATGCCGCCGTTTTTCATTGTTCAAGCCAGATGCAATTCCGAAAGAATAAATTTTCCTGCCGCCTCTTCCACGCTGATCCCCTGTTTTTCGGCATAGGCCAAGGTTTCGGGGCTCTTTTGGCCGGTAAAGGTGAGTTTCAAAGTCCGTTTTTTCGGGGTTTCTTCGTCCACAATCACCCGATAGTTGTTATGAGTTCCCCAGCCGCCGGCAAAGAAAGCGTCCAAATCAAAACAATTGCCGTCAATCTCAACCTTTGCGACCCCGGCGGTTGCCTTGATGCTTCTTCTTGTCACCAGTGTCACAATGCGGCAGGGAGGCAGAGAAAAGCAGATGCTTGCTCCCGGCGTTCGGCAGACAAAGGCGTGTTCTTCATAAGGGGTCATCCGGTCGGAAGGCTCCCAACCGGTGTTTTCGGTCACGGTCAAATGGCGGTTATCCAGAATGTGGTTGGAAACAAACACATCGCTCACCAGCGGATCGGGCAGCTGCCAACCCTCTTCCACAGGGGATTTTTCCGCCATCAAAAGATGGGTGGTGATCATATCGGTCAAAAGATAATAGCCCGAAGTGTTGGGATGACAACCGTCGAAAATATAATGCTTGATCGCCCACTCTTCCGCCGCCTCATCGTCAAGGTTGCGGGCCACCTCTTTGCCCATCGTCCGTTCCATCTCAAAGCCCATGGCAGAAAGGAAGGAGGAGGCAGGCAGACCATAGTGTCGCACCAGAGGCAGTTCGTATTCTTCTGCGCTGGCAAAATTCCCGCAGCAGCAGAAAAGCACCAGCACCGCCGGCGAGGTGGGCAGAGAAAGGATCTTGCGCAAAACCCCTTCAAAGGCTCTTTGGGCCACATAATCATCCAGAATGATATCGTTGACCGCATATTCCACAATCACCAGATCGGGGGAAAGGGGCAAAAGATCCCGTTCGATGCGGGC
>JAFQMB010000105.1 GCA_017421095.1 Oscillospiraceae bacterium | reverse complement strand
TGATTGCAATTTTACTTTCTATTTTGATGGTACTGCTGATTTTCGCCTCCTGTGATACAGGCGGGGAAGAGGTTTCCAGCGACCCTGTTTCGGAAATTTCTTCAGCGGAGATTTCTTCCGAAATCGAATCGGAAATATCTTCTGAGGTTGTTTCAAAAGAACCGTACTCCTTTGTACCGGAAGTGTTGTTTGATGATTCGTGGGAAAAGATAGAATTGACCGACGAATGGAAGAAGCAGGTGATAGACGATGCTTGGATGTATCGTATGTTTTTTATACTGATTGAAATAAAGCATCCCCATAATATTCCGACGCAAATGGCGATCAATTACTATATGCATCATACCTATGATGATGCTTCTATGATGGGCGGCAACATGGAAATTCCCGTAAAAGATGTTGCTGCCAAGGTGGGAGAAAAATTTGCAAATGTTTCGAAAGATTGGGCATTTACCTATCGGATGGCACAAGAAGATTGGGAACTAAATGAAAATAACAGTTATCACAGTAATGTAGCAATGTTCGGAATGGGCGGTTCAGAGCACCGTGATCCATATATTGTTTCTTCCGAGAAGAACAAAGATGGTGTTTTGAAGATCTCAATTGGCTGGTATTTAGTGGAAGGCACTCCATTAGAAGAGTGGGATTCTTGGTCTATCGAATACTTTGATTTTTATTATGTGCTGGAAGACGGGATTTGGAAAATCGCAAAAGTTATTGAAACAACAGATGAAAAAGAGATGGTCTCAACTGAAAAGCATTTTGGTAATTCATATCCCGCAGATATGACGATTTCCTTTTCCGAAGCAGAAATAATAGCCCGTAAATATTTCGACAAAAGAGAAAACTTTCCAAAAAATTATTTGTGTGAATCCAATGGATGGCTGGAAATGACAAGAGCAGACGGCAGCAAAAGTTATTATCACGGAATGCAAATTTATGTCCTCGGCGGTGAAGACGATAATAAGCACACATGTACTTTTGCTTGGATATGGGTGGATATGATCAACGGAGGTTTGTATGCAGATTTTCCTGGCCTTGGCAACGGTTTGCCAGTGTTAGACTGGCGGTAACAGATTACTGTTGTTGGAATAACTGCCCGACCGTCTGTTTGCAACAAAAAGCAAATAGGGTTCAACAAAGTGTAAAATAATCGCACATGACAAAATGGAAAAGCGATTGACACCCGGAAATTTCTCGTGGTAAAATGAGGTGACCGAAATCTTCCGTTTTCTGCTGAAAACGGACAAAAAAGAGGGATGTTTGATGAAAAAGCATCAGATTGGTTTGGTAGGTTACGGCGGAATGGGGCATTGGCATGCCGAACTGCTGCGGGATTTTGATCGGATCGGGCTCAAGGGCGTTTATGATATTGATCCGATGAAACTGGAATGGGCGGTTTCCGACGGTTATGTGGCATACAACAGTTTTGACGAGATGCTGGCCGACGAAGAGATCGATGTGATCCTGGTGGCGACCCCCAACGATTTCCATAAAGACTATGTGGTCCGCGCGCTGGAGGGCGGCAAAAACGCCATCAGCGAAAAGCCGGTGGCCTGTTCTTCCAAAGAGGTGGAAGAGATGATCGCCGCCGCAAACCGCACCGGAAAACTCTTTACCGTTCATCAAAACCGTCGGTGGGACGAAGACTATCGCACCATGAAAGATATCTATGACCGCAAGATTTTGGGGGATGTCTTCTGCATCCAATCCAGAGTCCACGGTTCCAGAGGGATCCCCGGCGACTGGCGGGGCAAAAAGGAACACGGCGGCGGCATGATGCTGGACTGGGGTGTTCATATCATCGACCAGATGCTGCAGATGATCCCCGAAAAGGTGAAAAAGGTCTATTGTATGGAACAGCACGTCACCAACTATGAGGTGGATGACGGTTTCATTCTCTATCTGACCTTTGAAAGCGGCCTGGTGGCTCAGCTGGAAGTGGGAACCTCCAACTTCATCAACCTGCCCAGATGGTATATGCAGGGCGAAAACGGCACCGCGATGATGAACAGTTTTTATTGTGACGGCACCATCGTCAATATCACAAACTGGGATAAGAAGGACGCGGTCCCGGTGAAGACGGCTGCCGGTCTGACCAAGACCATGGCCCCCAGAACCGACGAAACCATCAAGAGCAGCGAGATTGTCAAAGTGCCTGCCGACATCCATGATTACTATGAAAACATCTGCGATGTGATTGAGGGCAAGGCGGAACAGATTGTCAAACATCACGAGGTTTTGCGGGTGATGCGCCTGATGGAAGCAGCCCACGAAAGCGCCGAAAGCTGTCAGGTTGTGGATTTCGAATAAAGAATCAGCCCTCTTTTCCGATTACATTTCAGACCCCCATCCGATTTCGGATGGGGGTCTTTTGCCGCCAAAAAAGAAACACCACAGATGAGATTTTCAAATCTGTGGTGTTTTGCGTTTTTTAAGGTTTTACCACATTTTGGGGCTTCCCGGCTAAAAAAGCGCGGATATTTTCTTTCACAATATCCAAAAGCCGTAGGCGGGTTTCCAAAGGCGCCCAGGCAATATGGGGGGTGAGGGTGATGTTTTCCACCCCAAGAAGAGGACAATCCTTTGCCATCGGTTCTTTGGAAAGCACATCAATGGCCGCCCCTGCGATGACTTTGTTTTTCACCGCTTCTGCCAGTGCCTTTTCGTCGATAACGCCACCCCTTGCGGTGTTGATCAGATAGGCGCTTTTTTTACACAAGGCCAACTGCTCTTTGCCGATCAACCCGCGGGTTTGGTCGTTCAGGGGGCAGTGAACGGTGATGTAATCGGATGTTTTCAAAAGTTCTTCCAACGAAACATAGGTCACATCCGAATCTTTCTTTGTTCTGGTATAGACCAAAACGCGCATCCCGAAAGCCTCTGCCAGCTTGGCGGTCTGTTTTCCAATGGCGCCATAGCCGATGATTCCCAAGTTTTTGCCTGCGATTTCAAAGGTGGGATAAACAAAGGGGGAAAAGGTTTCGGTGTTGGCCCATCCGCCCGATTGGACAAAGGTGTTATAATCGGCCACTCTGGAAGCCTGATGCAAAAGAAGGGCAAAGGTGTGTTGTGCCACCGCATCGGTGGAATAAGAGCCGGCGTTGCAAACGGTGATCCCGCGCTTTTCGGTTTCCGAAAGATCCACATTGTTATAACCGGTGGCAAACAACCCCACATATTTCAAAGAAGGGGCTGCATCCAGCAACTCTTTGTCAATGCGGGTTTTGTTGCAAAGAAGAAGATCTGCCTCGGCCCGCGCGGTTTTGTATTCTTCTTTGGGCAGATTTTCATAAATGGTCAGCTGGGCAAATTCCCCCAAAGGGGCAAGGGAAAGATCCCCCTGGGTGATGGTTTTTGCGTCGGTGATTACCAGTTTCATATTGCTCGGTTCCTCTCTGAATTGGGCTGATGTTATTTTCTTCTGCGGCAAACGGGTTGAAAAGGGTTATGCCCGATCAAAGCGATGAATGAGTTTGGAAACACTTTTATAAAGCAAAAAGGTGAAAATGCCATTGACCCCGGCTTTGATGGCGTTGAAGCCGATAATAAAAGGCAACAGTTCCACAACCACCGCTTGGGGAACACCCATGAAATAAGGGGTGATGAACAAGTTGGCGGGAATCATCACCAAAGTCATGGCCAGCGTTCCAAGTAAAAGGGAAAGGGCGGCACTGCCTTTTGTTTTGTGATGGCGATAAACAAGGGAAGAAACCAATACATAGGTGGCGGTGGCGATGATGTGCATCAAAATGCCGTAAAGGCCGCTCCCGGCGCTGACGGTGATTCCCTGGACCACCGAGGCGATGAGGGTGACAGCCACCCCGGCAATGGGCCCGAAGGCAAAGCCGCAGATCAAAATGGCAACGTCAGCCGGATCATATTCCAAAAAGGCCACGGCCGGAAAAATCGGAAAATGAACCAGATAGACCAGCGCTACCGAAATGGCGGCCAGAATGGCCATGGTGGTCAATTTCAAGGTGTGATTGTGTTTCATTCCAAAAACCTCACTTTCTTTTGCAAAGGATGTGTCCGGCCTGTTTTTCAAAAAAGAAAAAAGGAAGACACAAACTGTCTTCCTTTGGATGGCAAAAAATGATTCTTCCTGTTGGAGAAAAATCGTCTTCTTCCATCCAGACTTTACTGTCGGTTTTGGAATTGCACCAAATCATACGTCAAAAACAGACGCTCGCGGACTATACCGCCGGTCGGGAATTACACCCTGCCCTGAAGACATATTGTTGTTTTAAGATATGATAGCACGTGCAAAAGGGTGTGTCAACCCTGAAGAGAAAAACGATAAACCGTCTTTGAGGTGAAAACCTCTCCCTTTTTCAGCAAACAGGAGGGGAAGTGGGACTGGTTGGGGCTGTCGGGGAAGGATTGGGTTTCCAAACAGATGGCGCAAAACGGACGATATATAGCGCCGCATTTCCCCGGTGTCATAGCTTTTGCCTGCCCTGCGGAATAGACCTGAATTCCCGGACGGTCGGTTTTGACTGTCATCCGGATGCCGCTTTTTTCGGAAGAAAGGGTGGCGGCGGTTTCGCATCCCGGAAGCAGAACGAAATTGTGATCGATTCCGCCGGCTCGGGCGATGGCGCCCGTCTGCTGCGAAAGCCGATCGGAAAGCAGGGTTTCTTTTGTAAAATCCATCTCGCTTCCCAAAACGGGGCGGATTTCGCCGGTCACAAGGGCATCGTCATCACAGGGGCAAAAGGCCAAAGAAGAAAGACTCAGTTTGTGCCGGCGGATGTCTGGCTGCGGCGATTGGCCATCCAGATTAAAATAGGCGTGGTTGGTAAAATTGATCACCGTATCCTGATCGGAAACCGCCTGATAGGTGAGGCTGAGTTCTCCGTTTTCGTTTAAAAGATAGGTCACGGAAAAACGCAATTCACCGGGAAATCCCTCGTCCATATGAGGGGAGATAAGAGAAAAACAGATCTCCCGATCCGAAAGAATCCGGGCGGAAAAAAGCTTGGCGGAAAAGCCGCAAAGACCGCCGTGGAGATGGTTGGGGCCGTTGTTGCAGGCAAGCTGATATTCCTGCCCGTTCAATGAAAAATGCCCCTTTCGGATTCGGTTGGCAAAGCGGCCGACGGTGGCGCCCATATAGCCGTTATCAGGATTCAGATAGGCATCGGGGGTTTCAAACCCCAACACCACATCCTGTTTTTCGCCGTTTTTATCCGGTACATAAAGCGCCTGCAGGGTTGCGCCCAAGTCCAAAATATCTGCTTTGTATTTTCCTGCCTGCAAAGAATAAAGGGTCACTTTTCTGCCGTCTTTTGTAACCCCAAATATCCGCGTTTCCATATTGCTTGCCCCACAATTTCTCTTTTTCTTTATTTTACTTCAGAACGAAAGGGGCTGTCAAGGGGCGGACAAACTGCATATTTTCTTCGGATGCTTCATAGGTATGAAAAGACCGAAACAGGAATTTGGAATCCGGGGAGGAAAAAATGGAAACCACACATTCTTTTTTTGAAATGATGCCCAAAGAATGGAAGGAATTGAAAACCGTCTGCAGCAAGCATCAGCCGGAAGAGGTGATTTTGCTGCGAAACCGAATGGTGGTGATTCGGGATGAAACGGGCAGAAGAGAATTGCCCCTTTATGTGGATGAGGTGACGCTGGAGGCTTATTTTTATCGCCTTTGCGATTGGTCGCTTCATGCCTGCCAGGAAACGCTGGTCAAAGGATATCTCACGTTGCCGGACGGTTGCAGAGTCGGGGTGGCGGGTGAGGCGGTTTGCAGCGGTGGCAGAATTGCTTCTGTCAAAAATATCCGTAGTTTGCATCTGCGGCTTGCCCGTTCCGTCAAAGGTGCCGCCAAAGAGGTTTGGGAAAAGGGAATGGCGAAAAGCCCCTGCGGCATTTTGCTTGTGGGACCGCCGGGAAGCGGAAAAACAACCCTTTTGCGGGATCTTTGCCGCTTGTTGGCCGAAGAAAATTATTCGGTTTCGGTGGTAGACGAAAGAAGAGAATTGCAGCATAACGATCTGGAAGCCTGTGATCTTTTACTGGGATATCCCAAGGCGGTAGGATGTGAAATCGCCCTGCGCTGTCTATCGCCGGATTTTATCTGTGTGGATGAACTTGGCAGCGAAGAGGAGTGTGAAGGGGTTCGGATCTCTGTGGCAGGTGGTTCTTATCCTTTGGCGGCAATTCATGGCCGTTCTCTCTATGAAGTGATCAAAAGGCCTTCTTTGCAGCGGCTGTTTGCTTCCGATGCCTTTTATCGGATTTTGTTGCTGGATGTTGCCAAAAAGGGAAAAATCAAAGAAATGGCCATACAAAACGAAAAGGGCGGTTGGGATTTGTGCGATATGCAGGACTTGTTTTGCTGTTGATTTCCTCGTTGTTGACAGGGTTGGAACTGGCTTCCCGAGCAAAAAGAAGCCTGTTGGAAACAGAGGCGGTCATAGCTCTTTTGGCCGATATCCGCCGATCGGTTTTCTCTTTTGAAAATTTGCAGGAGATCTTTTTTCGGGCATCGGAATCGGAACGGTTTTCCCGGCTTTCGTTTCTGCCTGTTATGGCAAAACATCTGAAAAACCAGCCGCCGGACAAGGCGATGGCGCAGGCTTTGCAAGAGGCACCGGTTTTGGAAAAAGGGGTGCAAAATGTTTTGTTGCAGCTTGGAGAATTTTTGGGCAGAGAAACGGCGGATAGAACGGCAGAGCGGCTGGAACAACTGGCAGAAGAAACCGGGCAGCTGCAAAAGAAATTGGAAAAAAAGGCAGAGGAGAGCAGACGCCTTTATCCCACCTTATCTTTCCTGTTTGGCTCTTTGGTGGTGATCCTGCTGATCTGACCTTGGGAGGTGAGGAAAACGGATATCGATCTGATCTTTCGCATTGCGGCCATCGGCATTGTGGTGGCGGTGCTCAACCAGGTGCTCATTCGCTCGGGCAGAGAAGAGCAGGCCACCATGACCACTCTGGCTGGTATTATTGTGGTTTTGACCATGATGATCCCCGAGATCCGCGATCTGTTTGACACGGTGAAAGAGGTGTTCGGGCTATGACTGCCCAAAGCCTTCCTGCGGTGGTGGCGGTGGCGGTTTCCGCCGCCCTTTGCTCCGTGCTGCTGAAAAAAACAGACCCGGCCATGGCTCTTTTAATCTCTCTTGCCGCCGGGGGATTGATTTTCACTTCTGCCCTTTGGCTGTTTCCTCCGGTTTTTGAATTTCTTTTGCAGTTTCAAGGGAGTGTCCCTTCTTCGTTTCTGCCGCTGATCAAAGGTTTGGGCATCGGGCTTTTGTGTCAGCTGGGGGCAGATCTTTGTGCCGATTGCGGCAGCCGTTTTTTGGAAAAACAGGTGCTCTTTTGCGGAAAAATCTGCATCCTTTTGTTGGGGTTGCCCTTTCTGAAAGAATTTTTTTCGTTGGCGCTGGAACTTTTGGAGATCGGAGGTGGCGCCGGATGAAAGGGCGAATGTTCCTTGTGCTTCTTTTGCTGCTGTTTCTTTTTCAAACATCCGTTTCTGCCGAAGAACCCGAAAAAGAATCGGATTATTATGACGAAACCTTTTCCTCTTTGGGAGGAGAGGATTTTTTGGAAGCCCTGCCGGAAGAGATTTTGGAATTGTTACAGGAACTTGGCATTACAAATCCTACCCCGGAAAATTTGGGGCGGATTTCTTTCTCTGATCTTTTGAAGGTTATTGGCAGAATGCTCAAAGAGGCGGCCGCCGAACCCAAGCAATGGATGACCTTGGTGCTTGTTGCGTCCCTTTTTGGGGTTTTGTTTTGGCAAATTTCTTCGGGAACAGAGTCCCTTCGACCAACCTTTCTATTGGTTTTTCAAGGGGTGGTGGCCTCTGTGATTGCTCTGCCGGTGAGCGACTGTATCCTTTCTGCTGCCGAGAGGATCAAACAGATCTCCTCGCTGATGAAACTGCTTCTTCCCAGTCTGACGGCAGTTTTGCTCGGCGCAGGGCAATCGGCGACTGCCGCCATATCGGGCAGCTTTTTTTCCTTTTGTCTGACTGCGGGGGTTGAAATTTTTTCGGTGCTTTTAATTCCCTATCTTCGGATGGATCTTTGCTTTGCCTTGGCAGGCGGCTTTGGGGAAGATCATCTGTGTCATCTTCTTTCAAAAATCCGAAAGGGGGTCGGCGGTCTTTTTACCGGGCTGGTGACGCTGTTGATCGGCCTTTGGAATCTGCAAAAGAGTGTGAGTGTGGCGGCTGATTCTGTTGCCCTGCGAACCGGGAAAGCGGCACTGTCCGGAATGATTCCGGTGGTGGGCGGTTCTCTTTCCGAGGCGCTGGCAGGGATGAGCGGCTGTGTTTTGCTGGTCAAAAGTTGCATGGGCGGTCTGATGCTTCTCACCTTGTTTTTTCTCTTTTTCCCGCTTTTTGCAAAGGTGGCGGTTAGTTCGTTTGTCCTTTGGGCGGGGGAGTGTTTGAGCGAGGCGCTGGGTGCCAAAGAACTTGCCTCTTTTTTCGGGGCGGTCATGGGCAATTTGCGGTTGCTTTTGGGGGTGCTTGCCGCGGTCTTCGCCTTTCTTCTTTTGACCATCGGCACCCTTTTGAGCAGCAGTATGCTTTCTTTGGGATAATGGGAGGGGGAAAGATGGATTCTTTTTGGAGTCAATGGGCGCTGACCCTTTTGACGGCAGTTTTGATCGGGCGGGTGATCAGGGCGCTTTCTCCGGAACAGATGATTCGGCAGATCACCCTTTTAACCGGCGGAATCTTTCTTATCACCCTGCTTTTGCCCCTGCCGCGGTTGGTAAAAGATCTGCAAAATACGATGGAAGAAACAGAAAAGGAGGCGGTGAGTTCCTCTCTTTTGGATACCCGACAGGAAACTTTGGCATCGGTGCGGCAACATCTCAAAGAGATAAGCGAAGAAAATCTGGAACGGAAACTGGAACTTGCCGGGTTTGAAGGCTGTCTGGTTTCTGTTTTGCTGGAAGAAAATGCCGACGGGCAGTGGCAGATTTCCCGGCTGCTCTTTTCGGTCCCAAAAGAGATGTCCTCTCACCGGGAGGAAATATGCATTTTATTGCAAGAGGAAACGGGCATCTTTCCCCGGGAGGTGGAACAGCTTTGAAAACAAAACTGGATGCTTTTGGGTTCGAAAAGATCAAAGAAGTCTTCCGACAATGGG
>JAFQMB010000104.1 GCA_017421095.1 Oscillospiraceae bacterium | reverse complement strand
TTCAAAGCCTCTTCTTCGTAAAGTGCCGGCATTTCACAGGCGGTAGCGTAGCGCATATATTCCGCACAATCGACAGAAAGAATCGTTTTTGTTGCCTCATCATAAAGCAAAACACATTCAATTTTTTCAGGATCAGACTCTTGTTGAAAATCTGATGGATCTTCCTCTTCCAAACGCAGTTCTTCTTCTGTGTTTGTGCTGTCATCTTCAATATCGGACTGCGGTTCTTTCATTCGGTTTTGGTTTGGACTGACCAGAATCAGCAGCGGCAAAATCGCAATCAAGAGCAGATACACCAAAAAGTTCCCCGCATTTTTTATCTGTTCCATTTGTTTTTTCAAACCTTTCCCTCTTTTCTTGGAATATTCTGTCATTCGCCTTGACATAAGCCGGAAAACAGAGGTATAATTATTTGGAATTTAGTTCCGTTTTTTCTGCTTTCGGAACAATTTTACACTCCCCCGGAAAGCGGCCTTTCCGGAAAGAAATCGAGGCGAACAACCATGTCTGATTCCTTTTTACAGGATGTTACCATGCATAATTTATGTGAAGAATTTCGAAACAGCAACCGAATCGATTCTTCCCTTTATAACCGTTATCATGTCTGTCGTGGGCTGCGCAATGCAGATGGTTCCGGTGTCCTTGCCGGCCTGACCAATATTTGTAATGTCCACGGTTATGTGATCGATGACGGAGAAAAACGCCCCGATCACGGGAAACTCATCTGGCGCGGAATTGATTTGCAGGAGATTGTGAACGGTTGTGTCTCGGAAAACCGTTTCGGCTACGAAGAGGTTGTCTTTCTGTTGCTGTTTGGCCGTCTCCCCAATCGAACCGAACTTTCTGATTTCTGTCGAATCCTTTATAATCACCGGGAATTGCCTGATGGGTTTGCAGAAGATATGATCTTCAAAGCCCCAAGCAATAACATCATGAATAAACTGGGCCGTAGTGTCCTGGCGCTATATTCTTATGATCCCAACGCAGAAGATATGAGTGTTGAGAATCTTTTTCATCAATCCATTCGACTGATCGCTCAGATGCCCACCATTATGGTCAACGCTTATCAGGTGAAACGGCGGTATTTTGACCATGAAAGTATGTTCTTCCATCCGGCAAACCCCAATCACTCCATGGCCGAACATATCCTTTCCACCCTGCGTGCCGATCGTCAGTTTACCGATGATGAAGCCCATCTGTTGGATCTTTGTCTGATGCTTCATGCCGAGCACGGCGGCGGTAACAATTCCACCTTTGCCTGTCGGGTGTTGACCAGTGTTGCAACCGATACCTATTCGGCCATTTCTGCTGCCATCGGCTCTTTGAAAGGGCCGCAACACGGCGGTGCCAATTTGAAGGTGTTGGAACAGCTTTCTCTTCTTAAAGAAGAATGTTCCGATTATTCCGAAGGAACCATTGCCGACTATCTGAAAAAACTGTTGGCCAAAGAAGCGGGCGATCACTCCGGCTTGATTTACGGAATGGGACACGCTGTTTATACCATGTCTGATCCTCGGGCTGTGATTCTGAAAGAAAACGCCAGAGCATTGGCGGAAAAGAACGGTTATGGAGAAGATTTTGCCATTTTGGAGACCATTGAAAAGCTGACTCCGAAAATCATCAGCAATTCCAAAAACGGTGGCGATGCCAGACAGTTGGAGTCTTCCATTTGTGCCAATGTGGATCTTTATTCCGGCTTGGTTTATCGGGTTTTGAATATTCCGCCCGAATTGTTCACTCCGCTGTTTGCTGTTTCCAGAACGGCCGGTTGGTGTGCTCATCGAATTGAAGAATTGCTTTCCAACCGTAGAGTAATCCGCCCTGCTTATAAATCCGTGGCAGGCAATGTGGGTTATACCCCCTTAAACGAGCGATAAGGTTGAATATCCAAAAAGGAGGCGAAGGCGTCTTGCGAAGAAAAATCGGCTTTTATCTGACCCTTTTGTTTGGTTGCGGCCTGTTTGTCGCACGCCTCTTTTTATATCAAACCCAGATTGACCCCGTCGCCTGTGTCTATCAAGGGGATTCCCTTTGGGTTTATCTGCCGCTCTTGTTGCTGGTTTTGGGCGGCCTCATCGGTTTGATTTTTTATTATTGCAAGGAAGAGGCGGAAATGCCCATCTTCCCCGGTGGCGCACAAGGGTTTTCTGCCATCTGTTGCTTTGTCTTGGCCCTCGGCGTGGCAGATGTCGCTCTTGGATATTTCTTGAACAGCAGCCGCTTTTTTAACCTGTTTCAAAGCAACCTGCTCTTTGCGATCGCCTATTCCCTCTGTGTTCTTGCCGCCCCGACCGGATTGATCGGATCCGGCATTCAACTTTTAATGCCAAAAAGGGGAAAAATTTCTGCCGTTTTTCCTCTGCTTCCTCTTCCCTTTTTTCTCGTCCGTCTGTTGCAATATTATCTCGGCAGTTTTTCCATCCGTGCCAT
>JAFQMB010000103.1 GCA_017421095.1 Oscillospiraceae bacterium | reverse complement strand
TATTCCACCGTCAGCCAAATATCTTATGTACTGGTGGGAATCTTTTTGTTCACTCCCGACGGCCTTTACGGTGCCGCCTGGCAGATTTTGTTCCACGCCCTGGTGAAGATCGGTCTCTTCCTGTTTGCCGGCGCGGTGATTTATCTGACCGGCAAAACCCGTGTGGAGGAATTGGACGGTCTGGGCAGAGAAATGCCCATCACCTTTGTTTCCTTCACCATCCTTGCCCTTTCTTTGATCGGAATTCCGCCCACAGGCGGCTTCTTTTCCAAGTGGTATCTGGCCACCGCCTCGCTGGGGGCTGAAACGCTGGGGGCATTTTCCTGGTTGATTCCTGCGGTGCTTCTTTTGTCTGCTCTGCTCACCGCCGGCTATCTGCTCAGTATCACCATCAAAGCCTTTTTTGGCAAAAAAGAGTCGGTTTCGGCGATCAAAGAACCTCTTGCCATGGCTCTGCCGATCCTGATTTTGGCGGCACTTTCCCTGCTTGGCGGCATTTTTGCACCCCAGGTGGGAGCAGCGTTACAGGCGCTGCTGTAAGGAGATGGGATTATGCATGCAAATCTGCTTTTGATCCCCCTTTTCCTGCCGATTCTGGCCGGGGCGATCTCTTATTTCATTCCCTTTCAGAAAAACAACCATCGGAATGCTTATGTGATGACCATCCTTTGCATTTCTGCTGCTTTTGTTTGGGTTTTGGCAATCTTTCCGCCCAAAGAATCGCTGGTTTTGCTGCAGTTTGCCGATAACCTGACCTTCTCTTTGGAACTGGATGGTGCCGGCCGCATCTTTTCCTGCCTTTCCGCAACCCTTTGGCCGCTGACGGCTTTGTATGCCTTTTTCTATATGTCCCATGAGGAACACCTGCCCATGTTCTATTGCTTTTTTGTGATGAGCTTTGGGGTGACCATGGGGATTGCCATGGCGGATAATATGCTGACCATGTATCTTTTCTATGAACTGCTCAGCCTGTTCACCATTCCCCTTGTGATGCACGGGATGGGCAAAAAACACAACTATGCCGCCAGAAAATATATGATCTATTCCATCGGCGGTGCGGCCTTTGCCTTTTCCGGGGTGGCATTCTTGATACTTTCCGGTGCCAACGATTTTGTTTTCGGCGGTGCTTTGAACACCTTGGGAGAAAATGCAATCAGCCGAATTCTGTTTGTGTTTGCCTTTTTTGGATTTGGGGTGAAGGCGGCCATCTTCCCACTGCACAGCTGGCTGCCCACCGCTTCGGTGGCACCCACCCCGGTCACGGCCCTGCTTCACGCGGTGGCGGTGGTCAAGGCAGGGGCTTTTGCCTTGATCCGTCTGGTTTATTATGCGTATGGTGCCGATCTCTTGCAGGGAACCTGGATGCAATATACCGTGATGGCCTTTGCCTTGTTCACCATTCTTTACGGCTCGGTTTCTGCCTTGCGACAGGGCCATTTCAAACGGCGGCTGGCCTATTCCACCGTTTCCAATCTTTCTTACATTTTGTTTGCGGTGACGCTAATGACCAAGGCATCTTTGGTGGCAGCTTTTTGTCACCTGGTCTTCCATTCGGTGATCAAGATCGGTGCCTTTTTTGCCGCCGGCAGTTTGTTGCACAACAGCAACAAGGAATATCTCTCCCAAATGGAGGGAGTGGGCAGAAAAATGCCGCTGACTTTCCTCTTCTTTGGGATTTCTGCCCTGGCTTTGACCGGAATTCCCCCTTTGAACGGGTTTATCAGTAAGTGGTATATTGCAACCTCCGCCATAGAAGAGGGTTCCGTTTTGGCAATTATCGGGGTAGCGGTGCTGCTTTGTTCCGCCCTTTTGACCGGGATGTATATGTTTGATCCGCTTGTTCGGGCGTTTTTTCCCAGAAAAGGGGTAACAAGCGAACTGGCTGAAACAAAAGAAGCCGATTGGCGAATGTTGATCCCTATGGGCATCTGTGCCCTGCTCTGTTTGGCTTTGGGGCTCTTTTCGGGCGGTTTTCTTTCGCTTTTGAAGGAGGTGCTGGCTCTGTGAACGGTTGTTTGATCCTTTTGATCTTTCTGCCCTTTTTGATGGCTGTTGCCGCCTCTTTTGTCGGAGAAAAGCGGCAAAGCCTTCGCCAGGGGCTGGTCATCTTCAGCTGTTTTGTTTCTTTTGTTCTTTCGTTGCTGCTTCTTTTCGCTTCTTTTGAAAGCGAGATGCATTTCACCCTGGGGCTTTTTTCCTTCCGGGTGGGGGATTTGCAGGCGGTTTATGGCCTGGTCACCTCTTTTATGTGGCTGTGCGCTGCCATGCTCTCGCCCCAATATTTCAACGGGCATCATCATCTGGCCCGTTATGATCTCTTCTTTTTGCTCACCCTCGGGGCAACCCTCGGTGTCTTTTATTCGGCGGATCTGATCACCACCTTTACCTTCTTTGAGGTGATGAGTCTGACCTCTTATGCCTGGGTGGTGCAGGAGGAAGACAAAGAGGCTATGGCCGCCGGCAAGACCTATTTAACGGTTGCGGTGCTTGGCGGTATGGTTTGTCTGATGGGGCTCTTTTTGCTCTATCACATCACCGGCACGCTGCAGATTGCCGAACTTTCCGCGGTGCTGGCAGGCAAAGAAAAAACACCGATGCTTTATGTTGCCGCTTTTTGTATGCTCTTTGGCTTTGGGGCCAAGGCCGGGATGTTCCCGCTGCACATCTGGCTGCCAAAGGCCCATCCGGTGGCACCTGCTCCGGCCAGCGCCCTGCTTTCCGGTGTCTTGACCAAGACGGGCGTTTTCGGCATTTTGGTTATTACCACGGAACTTTTGGCCGGCGATCCCATCTGGAATTGGACACTTCTGATTTTGGCAACGATCACCATGGTGCTTGGCGCGGTGTTGGCCGTTTTCTCCATCAATCTGAAACGGACGTTGGCCTGTTCTTCCCTTTCTCAGATCGGATTTATTCTGGTCGGGGTTTCCATGATCTCGTTTTTGGGGGAAGAAAATGCGCTGGCCGCAAACGGCACCCTGCTTTATATGCTCAACCATTCGCTGGTGAAATTGGTGCTCTTTTTGAGTGCCGGTGCCATTTATCTGGGGGCGCATACGCTGGATCTCAATAAACTGCGTGGGTATGGCAGAAAAAGACCTTTGTTGATGATCTGCTTTTTGATCGGAGCCTGTTCTTTGGCGGGCATTCCCGGAATGCTGGGCTATCTTTCCAAAACGCTGGTGCATGAAAGCATTGTGGAATATGCCCATCACGCCGGCTTTTTGATTACTCTGGTGGAATGGCTCTTTTTGTTCTCGGGCGGTTTGACTGCCGCTTATATGACCAAACTTTTTGTGGCCATCTTTGTGGAAAAACCCACAGAAGACACGCCCAAGGGCAAAAAACTTTCTCCTCTTTCTTCGGCAGCCTTGGTGCTCTCCGCCCTGGCTTTGCCTCTGATCGGTGTCACTCCTCATCTGACAGCCGATCCCATTGCAGCTTTTATGGCCCCCTTTGTGGACGGTCATGAGATGCATCACGCGGTGGCATATTTTTCCTTTGTCAATCTCAAAGGGGTTTTGATCAGCCTTTCCATCGGTGCCGCAGTTTATTTCCTTGTGATCCGCACGGTATTGATGAAAAAGGTTGGGGAAAGAAAGGTCTATATCAACCCCTGGAAAGAGGAAGTGTCGCTGGAAAATCTGCTTTATCTGCCCTTGATTTGTCTTTTCAAAAGGGTTTTGGGGTTTGTCTGCCGGATTTTGGATGGGCTTTTGGATGCGATCATTCCGGTCGGTATTCGCGTTTTCCATCTGATTTCTCATTTCTTTGCGGATCTTGGGGATCTTTTGATTCTTTTGCTCAGCAAAACCCTCTTTCGGGAGGCAAGAGAGCCGGAACAGAGAAAACGCAGAAAATATATCTATGCCCTTGGCAGACTGTTTGCCCTTTGGAATCACGATGAGGTGGAAACCAGCACCCAAAATCTGATGCGGGTGAGCGACACCCTTTCTAGCACCACAAAACGGATCACCCGGAGTTTTTCCTTCTCGATGCTGATGACCTGTATCGGTATTTGTGTGATTCTGCTGGCCCTGCTTTTGATGCTGTTTCTGTAAAGAAAAAAAGACCTCCCGGGGGAGGTCTTTTTTGTTTGGCAGCCTCATTTCTTTGGATGAAAAACTGTTTTGCGGATTTTTCTTGCTATGATGGATGATGGCGTGGTATACTGATAAAAAGGACATCCGTAGCGGAGAGGACGGGAAGGTATGAAACGGTTTTTGGTCATTTGGATGGTGAAACTGTTATATTTTGCAGGCAACCTGCTTGGCAAAGGAACCAGTTTGCCCGGGGGCATTGCGCTGAAAATCTGCCCGGATATTTTAAAACGGCTGAAACTGCCCAAACTGGTGGTGGCGGTGACCGGTTCCAACGGCAAGACCACAACGGTGGAGATGATCGCCCGGACACTGGAAAAAAACGGCCTGCGTGTTGCCTGGAATGAAGGGGGCAGCAACCAGATCGAAGGGGTGACCACTCTGCTTTGCCGCAGAGCCAACGCCAAAGGCGAGGTGCAGGCAGATGTTTGCATCTTGGAAAGCGACGAACGCTATGCCAGACACACCTTTTCTTATTTCACCCCCACCCATTTTGTAGTGACCAACCTCTTCCGGGATCAGATGACCCGCAACGCCCACCCCAAATGGATTGCCGATCTCATCGGCGAGGCCATTTCTGAAAAGACCACCCTGGTGCTCAATGCCGATGATCCTCTGGTGGCCAAATTCGGAAAAGACCGTCCCGGCACTGTTTATTTCGGGATGGCGGAAAATATCGAAAGCACCAAAGAGCCGGTGGGCTGTTATCAGGATCACGCCTTTTGCCCTGTTTGCGGTCAGCGAATGGAGTATGAATATTATCAGTTTGCAGGCCTTGGAAAATACAGCTGCTTTGGCTGTTCTTTTGTAACCCCTCCTGCGGATGTGTTGGTCACCGATTATGACCCGGTGGGCGAAACCATCGAAATCAACGGCACCGACCGCATTCGCTTGGCTTTTGGCGGAAGATATTTTATCTATAATCTCTGTGCGGCTTATGCGGTTTGTCAGTTGGCCGGTATCAGCGGAAAACAGGCGGCATCGGATCTTTCGGACCTGGTGCAGAAAAACGGCCGTGTGGCAGCCTTTGAGGTTGCCGGCCGTGAGGGAATGCTTTTGACCGCCAAACACGAAAACTCCGTTTCTTATGACCAAAGTTTGGAATACGTCTCCCGACAGGATGAGGATATGACCGTCTGTATCTTGGTGGACGCCATCAGCAGAAAATATTTCACCGGTGAGATTAGTTGGCTTTGGGATGTGCATTTCGAAAAACTGAACACCCCAAGGGTGAAAAAGGTGTTGCTCTGCGGCAGATATGCCTTTGACCTGGCCACCAGATTCTCGTTCACCGGCATCAGCGAAGAAAAAATTGAAGTGATTCCTTCTTTGGAAGAGATGGGCCGCCGGTTTTATGCAGAAGACGGCACCAAACTTTATGTGATCACCTGTTTTTCCGATAAGGATAAAATTTATTCCAGAGTTCACGCGCTGGGCGCCACCGCAAAATAAAAGGAGGGAGCAGAATGGGCGATTTTTATGAAGACAGCCGGGTGAGCGTGCGCATCTGCGCCCTGTTTCCCGATCGGATGAATTTATATGGCGAGGGCGGCAATTTGAAGATCCTTTGCCGCAGATTGGAAGAGATGGGCTGCCTTTGTCGGGTGGACTGTTATGAGGGGGAAGAGCCGGCCCCGAACTGGATGGATTATGATCTGCTTTACTTGGGCAGCGGCACCGAAGAAGCACAGCAGGCCGCCTTGCAACTGCTTTTTGATCAAAGTGAGGCGCTGGCGGATTATGTGGAAAGCGGCAGAATGTTCCTTGTCACCGGAAACGGAACCGAACTTTTGGGCCATAGCCTGACAACAAGAACGGGCGAGGTGCTTTCGGGGCTTGGGTTGGCCGATTTTCAGGTGGAACAAACCGACCGTCGGCTGCTTGGTGATGTGGTCGGACGATATGTTGGGGAAGAGATGCCCCAGATCGTGGGCTTTATCAACTGTTGCGGCACCATCAAAGGGCGGGTGGAAACGCCCTTTGCCGAACTTTCTTTCGGAAAGGAATGGAGCAACGATGGCATCCGCGCCGCCGAGGGATATCAAAAGAAACGGCTGATCGCCACCCGTATGATCGGGCCCCTTTTGGTTCGCAATCCCCAGTTTTTGGAACAGATCGTTTTTTGGTTGGGAGAAGAGAAGGGGGTCACCCCAAATGAACCCGACCGAAAATCCGCCCCGTGGGAGGCCTATCGCCGTTCTATGGCCGGCCTTAGTGAACGGATGCTGATGCACAATGAAAAGTAAACAGACCCCTCTGCCCTCCGGAAATTCCGGAGGGTTTGTTTTTTTGAAAATATCATTTCCTTTTTTTTACCATGGTTTTTTCCTGCAAAAGAAAGAGCAACATGGCGATCATCGAAAGGAGGGCGATTGTGGCGGTGGGAGGCACCGAAAGTGGTTGCAGGGTGTTGTTTCCTGTGGGCAACGAGAGGGGGAAGAGGGGTAGGAGCAGCCTGGCGGAAAGAAGGGAGAAGAGAGCATAAATCGGGCGGGAAAGGAGATAAAAATGGGTGGGAATGCCGCTTTTTTGCAACAAAATCAAGTTTTGCCCGATGACCGAAAGACCGCCGAAAGCAAGCAAAAAAGAAAAGAGGAGAAGATTTACCGTCTGCCCGTTTGCAAGACGACCGATTCCGCCGCTGACTTCAAGGAGAGCGGAAAAAAAGGCAATTTGCGGCTTTGTAAGGGGCAGTAACTCCAAAAGTGGCATGAGACAGGCGGCCGACAGCACCGAAAAAGAGAGGGAGAGTATGGATTCCCCGGCCTCTTTGACGGAACAGAGGAAGAGCGAAAGGGAAAAAGAGGGAAGAGGGCCGCAGATTTTTGTTTTCTGATGGGTGCGGCAGAGGAAAAAGGCAACAAAAATCAAAGGCAGCGCGCCAAGGAGCAGGGAAGCAAACAATAAGAGTCCTGCTTTTTTGCTTTTCAATAATATCTCTCCGGCCAAAAGAATCACAAAGGAGGGGGAGGGATAGGAGAGCATACAAAGCAGAACCCCGGCCTTTTTGGGGGAAAGTTTTCCATCAGACACCAGTTTTTTCAGCAAAAGAGCGCCAATGGGATATCCGCCGAGGAAAGAAAGAAACAACACAACCGGAACCGACCTTTCTTGTTTGAGCAGCAAGGAAAGAGGGGAAAAGAGCCGTTCCAGAAGGCAAAAGACGGGTTCTTTGACGCAAAGATGCCCCAAAAGAAGAAAGGGAAAGAGGGCGGGGATCAAACTGCTTCCCAAGTAGGAAAGGATTTCTGAAAGGCTGTTTTGCAGGTTGGCAGGACGAAGAAAAAAAGAAACGGCCAGACAAAATACCGGCAGGCAGGAGAAAATGGCCGTCAAAGGGAAAGAAGCCGGTTTGATTTTTGAAAGAGATTTGTTGTTCACCGAAGGATAATGCAAGAAAACAGCCCCTTTTCAGGCGGATGACAGCCCCGAAAATCACCCGCTTTGTTCTGTTTTGATTTTATGATTCATAAAGTGAAAATAAACCGAAAACAGATAAAAAGGGGGCGGGACGGATGGGCCGCAGGACAGAGGATAAGCCCCGTTTTCCGGGAGAATTTCCCAAAGAAATGATGCCGGGACAGCCGTTTTTCACGCTGATTCCGGGGAAAGAGGCGGTGGTGGCAGGGTGTAAAGGGCTGATCTGTCTGGAAGAGGAGGAGATCACCCTTTCTCTTGGCAGTTGGATTTTGTCGGTCCAGGGGAGCGACCTGGTGCTTTCAGGGCTGGAATCGGGACTATGCCGCATCAGCGGTCGGGTGTTGGGGGCTTCTTTGAAACCCGGCAAACGAAAAGGAGGGGGAAGATGAGTCGGCTGCGCTATTGGCTGCAGGGAATGGTCACCTTTTCTCTCAAACGGGGGAATGAGGCAAGGTTTTATGATCTGGCCGCGGCAAAGGGAGTTCGGATCGCAGCGGTTTCAAAGAAGAAAGGCAAGGCCGAAATCACCCTTGCTTCTTCGGATTATTGCCGTCTGCGACCGCTTTTTCGGGCCAGCGACATTCTGCCCCATATTGAAAGGCGTTATGGTTTTCCTTTTCTTTTTCAGCCGGTCAGAAAACGATGGGGATTTTTTTCGGGGGCGCTTTTGTTTCTTTTGCTGCTGCTTATTTTCGGCAGAATGATCTGGGTGGTCACTCCCCAGGGCAATCAGCTTGTTTCCGGTGAAGAGATTCTGTCAGCGGCAGCAGCGGCGGGAGTTTCTGTGGGAGGCTTTCCGAAAACCGAGGAACTGGTGGCTTTGGAACAAAAAACGCTGCTGCAACTGCCCGAACTTTCCTGGCTGGTCTTCAATCGCAGCGGCAGCCGGGTGACAATTCGGGTGAGCGAGCGAAGAATGCCCATGCTTCCGGCGGAAAAGAAAAACCCGGCTCATTTGGTGGCGGAGTGTGATGGGGTGTTGGTGCGACAGGAGGTTTTTATGGGAGAAAGCCTTTTGCAGCCGGGTCAGGCCTTTTTGAAGGGCGATGTGTTGGTTTCCGCCTATCTTTA
>JAFQMB010000015.1 GCA_017421095.1 Oscillospiraceae bacterium | reverse complement strand
TGGCAGAAATGGGCACCCATCTGGAACTGATGAAAAAGAAGGGCGTCTATTACAATTTGGTTATGGCCCAGCGACAAACCTCCCGCATCCGCCATTAACCCCTTTCAAAACAAACTCCCTCGAAATTTCTTTCGGGGGAGTTTTTGTTACACAAAGGCAAGCGCCGCCTTTTTTTCAAAAAGAAATACAATCCTCATCCTCCCTGTCCGTGCCGTCTGTTTCTTCCGACGAGCAAAGATGGGAATAAGATTTTCCGGGGTCGGTCAACCGGAGCAGTTGGCAGGCAAATTCCCGTTCCAATTCTGCCTGTTCCCCCTTTTCCACCCGACAGATGATCTTGGTATAACTCTTGAATAACACCCGGATAAAAAAGGTGTCTTCCATCTTGTCATACACCCGACCGGCACTCATACACCCCTCTGCCACCGTGTGAACGCTGTTGGCCAAATAGCCCAGTTTGCCGAAACCGGGAAAAAGACAAACAATGGCCTCCGGATCATACACATTTTCCGGTTCCTTGCGACAGAGCACCAAGGCGCCGATGGAAAAAACACGCCGCCCTGCATAATGATCAAATCCGGTTACCGTCACAAACAATTCTTTTGCCGCTGTTTCCATTTTGATTCTCTCCTTTTTATTTTTCAAAAGTGGATGTTGGGATATGCGATCCTCTTTTTGCTGTGATTTCAGTATACAACAGAATATGTCCCATAAACCGGACTCAAATCTTGAAAGAATAACTGTGAATTTTTTGTATTCAAAGAGGAAATCAAGGAAAAAGCCTTGCTATTTTCTGTTTCATCCTGTATAATATTTTGGAATGTCAGCCTGTCTTCCCGACAGGTGGTTTTTATTATGAATTTCAAAGGATGTGTCAAGAACATGACAAAGCGGATCAAAGCGATTATCGCAGCACTGCTGGCCTGCCTGATGCTGTTGTCTTTCACCGGCTGCTATGGGGATACCAATGAATGGGCAGTCAAGGTCGGAGACACCACCATCGAAACCGGTGTGTATCTGGGTTATCTGGTCAACAATTATCTGAATGCCAAGAATCAGGTGTCTGAAAAGGATTTTTGGAACGGCAAGATTGAAGAAAAAAATGTTTCCGACTGGATTCTGGACGAAACCATGGACAATTGCTATTCCTATGCCTATGTCACCCAGAAGTTCGATTCTTTGGGTCTGAAGTTGGATGACGACACCAAAGAAGAGATTGATGTGGAAACCGAAAACACCTGGTCTTCTCTCTCCTATGCACTGGAAAAGAACGGTTGCAGTAAAAAGAGTCTGGAAAAGATCATCACCGTTTCTTACAAAATGAGCGCCATTTTTGAGCATTATTATTTTGAAGGCGGCGAAAGAGAGATCCCCGAATCCGAACTGAAAACCTATTTTGTGGATAATTATTATAAGGTCAAGAGCACCTATGAAATGCTTTTCAACAACTCCACCTTTGCCGAGCTTTCCGACACTGAAGTGGATGTTTTGAAGAAAGATTTCCGTAGCCTGATTGCCAAGATCACCGCCGGTGAAGAATTCGATGCCGTGGTTGACGCTTATCTGGCGGATAAAAAAGCTGCTGAAGATAAAGTAAACAACGACAAGACCACCGAAGTGTCCAGCGGCGAAACCAAATCCGAAACCACCTCGGAAACCAAGTCTGAAACCAAATCTGAGGCCACCTCGGAAGTCACTTCCGAAACCACTTCGGAAGTGACCAGCGGCGAAAAGGAAGAAGAAAAGCTCGATCCCGACCGCTATGTGGTCATCCTTTCCAAGGAAGGCTCCGGCTATCCCGAAGACTTCATCAAAAAAGTCGGCACCATGAAGGATCAAGAGGTTGCCATGATCGAAACCGATTATTATCTCTTCCTGACCCAGCGTCTCTCTTTGGAGAAGGACGAAGAAACCTTCAAGGAATATAAGGAAACGGTCATCGACGATATGAAGGGTGATGAATTTGTTGCCGAAATGATTACCGAAGGCTCTAAAATGACGGTTGTTCGCAACGAAGCTGCCATCAAACGCTTCCGTCCCAAAAACATCGAAGACCGCATTCAAGAGGTCTCTTCCTCCTATTACGGCTATTAATTCCAAAACAGTACCCCCGCGGCGTTTGCCGCGGGGGTTTCTTTTTGTCTTTTTTTATTTATTCGATCGTCAACATTTTATTTGATGGTCACACCGGTGTAATAATGGCAGAGGATTTCTTTATAAGTCCAGCCCTGTTGGGCATAAAGCATGGCACCCACCTGGCTGAGACCGCATCCGTGACCGTATCCATAGGTGGTCAGTTGGAAGGTTTGGGAATCGGCATCGTACACCACATCAAAGGCCGAAGAACGAAGATTCAGTTTGCTTCGGAAGCTCTTTCCCAGCGTGGAAGTTTCCCCCACCGTCATCTGATTCACATACCCAATGGTCTTTCCGCTGTAAGAAACGGTTGCGTGATAACTCTTGATCTTTACCCAATTTTCCGGATCGCTGCCCAGTGTGATACCATAGGCGTCCTCCAGCAGTTTTTTGAATTCTGCTTTGGAAAACTTGGTGGTTTTGCTGTAAGGATTCCAAGAGGCTACCGAGGTGGTTCCAATCTCAATTTCACTTTTCACACTTTTCAGATTGCTGACCGGACTCGACCAAACATGCTCGGAATTGAGTGTCACCCCAATACTCATGGAAAACCAAGGGGTAAAAGCCAGTTTATTGCCCACATACGCCGCCTGGCCGGAAACCGCTTTGATGGCCTTTGCCACCGTGCTGGACTCCCCTTGGGGGGTTGCGCTTCCGATGTTCACATAAGAACCGGAATTGTTATAGTATTTGATATAGGTATAAGCAGCCACCGCCTGGGCTTTTGCCGCCTCCAGAGGAAAGGTGGTACCGATTTCGGCAGTCAGCCAAATGTTGACCGCCTTATCCGCATCCATTTCCTGCTTCACCCCTTTATAGGTGACCAAAAGTGTGTCTTTTTGGGTTTGGGCAGGAGGCGTGCTGCTTGTTTCAGGCGTGCTGCTTGTTTCATGCGTGCTGCTTGTTTCAGGCGTTCTGCTGACCTCGGGTTTACTGCTGTCCTCGGGTTTAC
>JAFQMB010000102.1 GCA_017421095.1 Oscillospiraceae bacterium | reverse complement strand
TTTCGGAGAAACAGGCAAAGGGATCTGAAAATTCTTTTACTACAGAAAAAAAGACCGAAAAACAGCCAGACGCTGCTTCGGGCGAGAAGAAAAAAACTGCAGGGAATAAAAATGAGCGCGGCTTTTTTGAAACACTTGGGCTGATTGCAGCTGTTTTGCGTCAACTCAACGGGCCGCTTTTGCGCCTTTGCCATCGGATTCGAGTGGATAGATTGCGCTTTACGGCCACCGTTTCGGGCGAGGATGCGGCGGATACTGCCATTCGATACGGAAACTTTTTTGTGATTTGGAACAACCTTTTGGCCTTTTTTGCAGGAATTTTTCGCTTGACACCGTCAGAACCTGCGGTGACATCCGATTATCAAAGAAACGAAAAAAAGACCGAGATCAGCGGTTCTTTTCGGCTTCGGGCCGCCCTTTGGACGATTCTTGCTTTTCTTTTCTGCGGCGGCGGACGGGTGCTTTTTGCGATCCTTCGTGCAAAACCGGAACAGTAGTGAAAAAAGATCGGACGGGATTGTCAGGCGAAGGGCAGATGAATTTTGTTTTGCTTTTCGGCGGAATAAATTAGCTTTTCTTTTGCCATATTTTTGATGGATATTGTTTAGAAAATCGCTCTGAAATCGAAGCGATAAGGATAAAATGTTACCCCCACGGGGAAAGAAAGGATGAAGAACAATGGCTGAACATCCCATTCAAAGTGTAATGGAGACCACTATGAACAAGATCCGCGAGATGATGAACGCCAACACGGTCATCGGCGACCCCATCAATCTGCCCGGCGGCGGTGTGATTCTGCCGGTTTCGAAGATCAGCCTGGGCTTTGCTTCGGGCGGCAGTGATCTGCCCACCAATACCAAGGCCTCCTTTGGCGGCGGTGGTGGTGCCGGCGTCAATGTCCAGCCGATCGCCTTTTTGGTCATCAGTCCCAAGGGAGAAGTGAAACTGCTGGAAATTTCCAACGGCAAAAACACGGTGGACAAGGCCATGGGCCTGGTTCCCGACCTGGTGGATAAAATTGCCGGCCTGGTGAGCAAAAAGGATGAAGCAGAAGAAATTCCTGCCGAACCCGAAGGAGAAGCGGCGGCTTTTTGAATTGCGATCAAATCAATCAAAGGAGTTTTATCATCATATGGCAACGGCTGTGCGTATTCAAAAAATTATGGCTGACAGCGGCTTTTGTTCCCGTCGGGCGGCAGAAAAGCTGATTGATGAGGGAAGAGTGACGGTGAACGGCCGCCCCTGTTCTTTGGGTGATAAGGCCATTCCCGGCAAGGATCTTTTGGCGGTGGACGGCGAGAAGATTCTGGTGGAGAAAAAGCGCAGCTATGTGTATCTGATGCTGAACAAACCCCGGGGCTATGTGACCAGTATGAAGGATGAATTGGAGCGCCGGGATGTTTCCTCTTTGGTTTCCGATGTGCCTGTTCGGGTGTTTCCGGTGGGCAGACTGGATCGCAACAGCGAAGGGCTTTTGCTTTTCACTAACGACGGTGCGCTGGCCAATCGGCTGATGCACCCCTCTTTCAGCGTTCCCAAACTTTATCGGGTGACGGTGAACAGCCGAGTGGTGGAAGAACAGATCATCCGTCTTTCCGAAGGGGTGATGCTGGAGGACGGTATGACAGGGGAAGCCACGGTTCGGGTTTTGGAAAACAGCGAAGAGCGCAGCGTGATGGAGATTGTGATCACCGAGGGCAGAAACCGCCAGATCCGCAGAATGTGTGAAGCGGTGGGGTTGCAGGTGGTGCGCCTGAAACGCAATGCAGAGGGTCCCTTGCGGCTGGGGATGCTGGCGCCCGGAAAATGGCGCTATCTTACAAACGAAGAAATTATGGCGCTGCAGCGGGTGGCTTCTCCCACCAAGATCGCGGCTAAAAAGGCAGCGGTCCAAAAGCGGGGAAAGGGGAAATAACAAATGCTTTGCATGATGCTGCTGCCGGAAGAAGAGCGGCGCGAGATTTGTTTTGAACAGGAAGTGGACGGAAGAGCCAAGGTTTACCACTGCCTGTCGGACGGATTTGATAATTATATTTTCTTTACCCTGCGGGATTATTGCCTGAAGATCCATAAAATTATCACCAATCCCGAGGATCCTTTTTTGTTTGATTTTATGGTGAAGGGTGTTTTGGGTTACGGCGAGCAGCATATGGCGCTGGACGTGGAGTTTGCCCGGGAGTTGGATGATGTGCTGCTGCGGCGGTTCGGTTTTTTGAAAGACCCGAAAGAGCGTCGGATCCGGCTTTGGAAACTGGGCGGCGGCTGCAGCGGGTGCGGTTCCAAACATAAAAAGACCGTCGGTAAATGAGTGGAAAGATAAAATAAAAGCAGAGAACTCCTTCGACAGAAAAAGGGCGAAGGAGTTTTCTTTTTATGGAAGGGCGTTTTTTCTCCGGTTCGGAAAAAAGATAGGAAAATTCTTTGCTTTCAGACAAAAAAATGTGTCCAAGCCCTTGTTATTCTTTGGAAAATACGCTATACTTTACAATGGTTTGATTTGGGGTCGTATTGACCTCTATAGGATATGCAGTTCATCCCGAAACGGAGGTTTGATGATGTTGAGTACGGAAAACAACAAAGCTCTTTCCAGACTGACCGCCCTGTTTGACGAAGGCAGCTTCGTCCAGATGGGCAGCCAGGTGAGCGAGGCTCCGGTGGTCACCGGCTGGGGCACCATCGACGGTAACCCGGTTTATGCCTTTGCACAGGACAGAGAGAGCAAAAACGGCGCTATGAACGCCGCCCATGCCGAAAAGATCACCAAGATCTATGACCTGGCTGCCAAAACCGGTTGTCCTGTGGTCGGGATCTATGATTCTTTGGGCGCTGAGCTGGACAAGAACGCCGAAACCATGAATGCATACGGTATGCTGTTGGCCAAGACCAATCAGCTTTCCGGTGTGGTGCCGCAGATTTCTGTGGTGCTGGGCGTTTGCGGCGGCAGTGCCGCGATGGTGGCTTGCAGTGCCGATCTGACGATTATGAGCAAGGATGCCGAGCTCTTCCTGCACGGCCCCTTCCAGATCAAGGCTGCCGGCTGCTGTGAGGCCGACAAGGCCGGCAAGGCAGAAACTGCTGCCGCTGCCGGTGTTGCCCATGTGGTGACCGAAAGTGAAGAAGAGGCGCTGGAAAAGGCCCGCTTTGCACTGGGTCTTTTGCCCTCCAACAACCTGGCTCCTGCCCCTTATTTTGATTTTGAAGCACCCGTCTGGTCCGGCTATGATGAAAAGAATGACTGCGGCGCCGCTTTGATCGAAAAGCTGGCCGACAACGGTTCTCTTTTGCATCTGCAGAAGGATTTTGCCAAGGGCGTTTGTGTGGCTCTGGGTACCCTGGCCGGTCAGAGCGTGGGCTTTGTTGCCAACACCTTCAAAGAAAATCACGGCAAGCTGAACGCCGCTGTTTGCACCAAGATCGCCCGTTTTGTGCGTCTGTGTGACAGTTATTCCATCCCTGTGGTGACGCTGGTGAACTCCGCCGGTTTTGCCGTCAGCGGAGAAGAGGAAGTGGCCGGTAGCATCCGTCAGGCTTCTATGCTGGCTCATACCTATGCCGAAGCAACCACCGCCAAGGTGAGCGTTGTGGTCGGTAAGGGCATCGGCCCCGCCTTTATGGCTCTGGCCGGAAAAACTTCCGGTGCCGATCTGGTCTATGCCTGGAACGATGCTGTGATCAGTTCTGTCTGCCCCCGCACTGCTGCTGCAATCCTTTATCCCGATGTGAAAGAGGAAGAGGGCATTGCCGAATATAAGCAGAATGTTGCCTCTGCTGTCTGTGCTGCCAAAACCGGCTGTGTGGACGAGGTGATCGCTCCCGAAGCAACGAGAGATACTTTGGTGTGTGCTTTGGATATGCTGGCCGGAAAGCGTGTCAGCCGGATGCCCAAAAAGCAGAGCAATATCCAGTTCTAAAAATTCGATTCGGATCCGGGCAGAGAAAGAGATCTGCTCACCACGATTTGGGAAAGGATGAAAGATTATGAAGAGATTTACCATTACTGTGAACGGTCAGGCTTATGATGTGGCCGTGGAAGAAAACAATTCCGGCGCTCCTGTGGTTGCCGCCCCCGTGGCTGCTGCTCCTGTGGCCGCCGCTCCTGTGGCTGCTCCCGCTCCCGTGGCCGCTGCTCCTGCTGCCGCTCCCGCTCCTGTGGCTGCTGACGGCAACAAGGTGACCACCCCCATGCCCGGCACCATTTTGGATGTGAAGGTCAAGGTTGGCGACACCGTTGCCAAGAACCAGGTTGTGGCTGTTTTGGAAGCCATGAAGATGGAAAACGACATCGTGTCCGAATTTGAAGGTCAGGTTGTGGCTGTTTCCGTTAACAAGGGCGACAGCGTCACCACCGGCGACACTCTGGTTGTCATTGCCTAAAAAATTCTTTGGCTTTTGATACGGCGAGCAACACACAAGAGGTGTTGTGTTCGGCCGAGGGAGGAGAAAAGAAGATGACTGATAATGTGGTGAAAAAGCCCGTTAAAATCACCGAAACCGTCATCCGGGATGCCCATCAGTCTTTGATTGCCACCCGTATGACATTGGATGAAATGCTGCCCATCCTGAAAACCATGGATGAGGTCGGTTACTACTCTGTGGAAGCCTGGGGCGGCGCCACTTTTGACAGCTGCCTGCGCTTTTTGGATGAGGATCCGTGGGAAAGACTGCGTGTTATCCGCAGAGAGATGCCCAACACCAAACTGCAGATGCTGTTCCGTGGCCAGAATATGCTGGGCTATCGTCACTATGCTGACGATGTGGTGGAATATTTTGTGCAGAAGAGCGTTGCAAACGGTATTGACATTCTGCGTATTTTCGACGCACTGAACGATCCCCGTAACCTGAAGGCTGCCATTGATGCCGCCAAGAAGGAAAAGGCCCATGTGCAGGTGGCAATGAGCTATACCACCGGTCCGGTCTTTGACCTGGATTATTATGTGAACTATGCCAAGACCATTCGGGATATGGGCGCCGACTCTATCTGCATCAAGGATATGGCTGCGCTGATCACTCCTTATATGGCTTATGACCTGACCAAGGCTTTGAAAGAGGCTGTGCCGGAACTGCCCGTTCAGCTGCACACCCACTATACCAGCGGTCTGGCCTGTATGGCATTGATGAAGGCTGTAGAGGCCGGTGTGGATGTTATCGACACCGCCATGAGCCCCTTGGCTTTGGGCACCAGCCATGCGCCCACCGAATCGATGGTTGCCGCTCTCCAGGGCACGCCTTACGATACCGGTTTGGATCTGAAGAAACTCAACGAAGTGCGCGACTTCTTCAACACTTTGCGTCAGAAATATCTGGCCAGCGGTCAGTTGGATCCCAAGGTGATGGGTGTCGACGTGAACGCGTTGCTTTATCAGGTTCCCGGCGGTATGCTTTCCAACCTTTTGGGTCAGCTGAAACAGGCCGGCAAGGAAGAACTCTTTGACGAAGTGTTGGCTGAAGTTCCCAGAGTGCGTGAAGACGCCGGCTTCCCCCCGTTGGTGACCCCCTCTTCTCAGATCGTGGGTACCCAGGCGGTGTTCAACGTGTTGACCGGGGAACGTTATAAAACCGTTACCAAGGAATTCAAGGGCGTGGTCAAGGGCGAATACGGTCAGACTCCGGTTCCCATTGATCCCGAATTCCGCAAGAAGATTATCGGCGACGAGGAGCCCATCCTCTGCCGTCCTGCTGATCTGCTGCCCCCCGAAATGGATAAATTGCGGGAAGAGGCTTCCAAGTGGGCCCAATCCGAAGAAGATGTACTCAGCTATGCACAGTTCGGTCAGGTTGCTGTGAAGTTCTTTGAGAACCGCAGAAAGAAACAGGCCGGTGTGGATGCCGATCATCTGGATGCCACCAACAAGGTGCATCCTGCCTGATCATTGATTTTGATAAAAGCGCCTCTGCAAAAGCAGGGGTGCTTTTTTGTGCATTCAAAGGCCTTGGAATGGGGCATTGAACGGGGAAGGCGGCGCGTGATCATCAATCGAAAAAAGCTTATTATCAGCGGTTATTCGACTGTTTTTGGCCGGAAAAGAGCAGGGAAACCGGGCTGGGTTTTGGAGGAAAAAGAGGTTTGGGTGATCTTCTGATTTGCAGGTTGTGAGCCAAAAAAACGGGCAAAATTCAGAAGAGGGAGGGGTTTCGCCCATCTATACAAAAAAAGAGACGGAAATACGCGGAAAATTGCCCCCTTGCCACTTGCAAAGCTTAGAAAATTCGGGTAAAATATGAGATGGCTTATGCTGAGCGTTATTTTAGTTCTTTCAAGATTTTGATTGGGAAAGGATGCTGTAATTATGAACGTGCTCAACAAGAAAAACATTGAAGACATTTGCGTCAAAGGCAAAAAGGTTTTGGTGCGCTGCGACTTCAACGTCCCGTTGAAGGAAGGCAAGATCACCGACGACAAGCGGATCCGTGCTGCTCTGCCCACCATCGAATATTTGGTGAACCAGGGTGCAAAGGTGATCCTCTGCTCTCACCTGGGCCGTCCGAAGGGGGAATTCAAGCCCGAATTCTCTTTGGCTCCTGTTGCCGAGCGCATTTCTGAATATCTCAAAAAGCCCGTTGTGATGTGTAAAGACGTTGTGGG
Organism: Oscillospiraceae bacterium; assembly: GCA_017421095.1. GTDB lineage: Bacteria > Bacillota > Clostridia > Oscillospirales > Ruminococcaceae > RGIG1943. Next base: position 3,772 of record JAFQMB010000102.1, on the reverse strand, counting down.
CGAAGATGCCAAAGCCCAGACCGCCGATATGCAGGATGGCGATGTTGTTTTGCTGGAAAACGTGCGTTTCCATGCGGAAGAAACCAAGAATGTGCCCGAATTTTCCAAGGCTTTGGCTGACCTGGCCGAAATCTTTGTGAACGATGCTTTCGGCACCGCACACAGAGCTCACTCTTCCACCACCGGTGTGGCCGATTATCTGCCCGCCGTCTGCGGTTATCTGATCCAGAAGGAAATCAGCATCATGGGCACCGCTTTGGAAAATCCCAAGCGTCCTTTCGTTGCCATTTTGGGTGGCGCCAAGGTTTCCGACAAGCTGAACGTGATCAACAATCTGCTGGAAAAGGTGGATGTTTTGATCATCGGCGGCGGTATGGCTTATACCTTCCTGGTTTCTCAGGGTTATTCTGTTGGCACCTCTTTGGTGGACAATGAAAAGGTGGAATACTGCGCCGAGATGCTGAAAAAGGCAGAAGAAAAGGGCGTCAAGATCCTGCTGCCTGTTGACACTGTGATCGCTGCCGAGTTCCCCAACCCCATCGATGGCGAAATCGCTGTTCAGACGGTGTGTGCACAGTCCATTCCCGAGGGGATGATGGGTCTGGATATCGGCGAAGAAACCCAGAAACTGTATGCCGAAACCGTCAAGAACGCCGGTACCGTGATCTGGAACGGCCCCATGGGCGTCTTTGAGAACCCCACTCTGGCAGCCGGCACTCTGGCTGTTGCCAAGGCAATGGCCGAATCCGAAGCCATCACCATCATCGGCGGCGGCGACTCTGCTGCAGCTGTGGAAAAATTGGGCTTTGCCGATAAGATGAGCCATGTTTCCACCGGCGGCGGCGCTTCCTTGGAATTCCTGGAAGGTCTGGAACTGCCCGGTATTGCCTGTCTGAACGAGAAATAATTTCGCCTCTTGGCAGACGGTTTTGTCTGTCGAAGGATTTGAAAAAGAACATCAATTGAAAGGAAGTTTATCACCATGAACAAGACTCTGCGTAAGGCAGTGATTGCCGGTAACTGGAAAATGAACAAAACCCCCAGCGAAGCCAAGGCTCTGATTGAAGAGATGAAGCCTTTGGTGGCCGATGCCGATTGCGGCGTTGTCCTCTGCGTTCCCTTTGTGGATCTGCCCGCTGCGCTGGAAGCCGCCAAGGGTTCCAACATCGCCATCGGCGCACAGAACTGCCACTTTGAAAAGAGCGGCGCTTTCACCGGCGAAATCAGCGGCGGTATGCTGGCCGAACTGGGCGTGGAATATGTGATCATCGGTCACTCTGAACGCCGTCAGTATTTCGGTGAAACCGATGTGACGGTCAACAAGCGCACTCTGGCTGCTTTGGATGCCGGCTTGAAGGTGATTCTCTGCGTTGGCGAACTGCTGGAACAGCGTGAACAGGGCATCACCGACGAGATCGTTGCCATGCAGGTGAAAGTTGCGCTGCAGGGCGTGACCGCCGAGCAGCTTTCCAATGTGATCATCGCTTATGAACCCGTTTGGGCCATCGGCACCGGCCGCACCGCCACCGCAGATCAGGCGGAAGAGGTTTGTGCTCTGATCCGGAACACCGTTGCCGGTCTTTATTGCCCCAACTGTGCTGCCGCTCTGACCATTCAGTATGGCGGTTCTATGAATGCCAAGAATGCCGATGAATTGGTTGGCAAAGAGAATGTGGACGGCGGTTTGATCGGCGGCGCTTCTCTGAAGGCTGCTGACTTCTCTGTGATCGTTGCAGCTGCTTCGAAATAACAACTGAAACAACCCTGCGGGCCCTCGGGATCCTCCGGTGGCCCGCATTTTTCCGATTCGGAAAGGAGCGTTACAAAAGATGAGCAAGAAAACGGTTTGTCTGGTGGTGATGGACGGTGTGGGCTTTTCCAAAACCGGTCTGGGCGACGCGGTGACCGAGGCCAACACCCCCACTTTGGATCATCTGCTGGCCACTTACCCTTATGTGCGGCTGAAGGCCCACGGTTCTGCGGTGGGTCTGCCCAGCGACGATGATATGGGCAACAGCGAGGTGGGCCACAACGCTTTGGGCTGTGGTCAGATCTATTCCCAGGGCGCCAAACTGGTGAACGAATCCATTGAAAGCGGAAAGATTTATGATTCCGAGACCTGGAAAAAGTTGGTTGCCAACTGCAAAGAGCAGGAGAGTACCTTCCACTTTGTCGGTCTTCTTTCGGATGGGAATGTCCATTCCAACATCAGCCATCTGTTGGCGATGCTGGCTCAGCTGAAAAAAGAGGGCGTCAAGAAGGCAAGAGTCCACATCCTGTTGGATGGACGTGATGTGCCTGCGACCAGCGCTTTGACCTATGTGGATCAGCTGGAAGAGACCATTGCTGCTCTTTCGGATGAGACTTATGATGTGAAAATTGCTTCCGGCGGCGGCCGTATGCAGATCACCATGGACCGTTATATGGCCGATTGGAGTATGGTGGAGCGAGGCTGGGATACCCACGTTTGCGGTCTGGGTCGTCAGTTTGCCTCTGCCAAAGAGGCAATTGAAACCGCAAGAGAAGAGAATCCCGGCATGATCGACCAGGATCTGCCTGCTTTTGTGATTGCTGAAAATGGTGAAGCAGTGGGCAAAATGGCTGACGGGGACAGCGTGGTGCTCTTTAACTTCCGTGGTGACAGAGCGCTGGAACTTTCTATGGCCTTTGACGATCCCGCTTTTGATCATTTTGTGAAGAAGACCGATCCCAAGGTGCTGTATGCCGGTATGCTGCAGTATGATGGGGACTTGAAACTGCCCGAAAACTTCCTGATCAATCCCCCTGACATTCGGAACACCCTTTCTGAGGTGTTGGTTGCAGCAGGGAAGAAGCAGTATGCGGTGAGTGAAACCCAGAAATACGGCCATGTGACCTATTTCTGGAACGGCAACCGTTCTTCCAAGTTCAGCGAAGAATTGGAAGATTTCTATGAAGTGCCTTCCGATATCGTGCCCTTTGATCAGCGCCCCTGGATGAAGGCTGCTGAAGTTTGCGATAAGGTTTTGGAAGCAATGGCCTCCGGTGAATATGATTTCATCCGCTGCAACTTCCCCAACGGCGATATGGTGGGTCACACCGGTAATATGGAAGCGACCCGAATTGGGGTGGAAGCGGTGGATCTGGCGCTGACCCGTTTGGTGAAGGCTGCAAAGGAACAGGATGTTTTGCTTCTGATCACCGCTGACCACGGCAACGCCGATGAGATGCTGGAACAGAACAAGAAGGGAAAGGTGCAGGTGCGAACCGCCCATTCTTTGAATCCGGTTCCCTTCATTGTGGTGGACGAGGATGTGAAACTGAAGGACGGCAATTTCGGCCTTGCCAATGTGGCAGCCACTGTGACCGACCTGATGGGCTTGCAGGCTCCTGATTGCTGGGAAGAAAGTATGCTGGCTGACTAAAAACCAAAAACAGGCGCTCCGGAAAATCCGGAGCGCCTGTAAGACCGACTTTCAACCGGGCGTGAAATCGCTGGGGGAATGAGAAAAATCGAATAGATATCCGGGTGTGGCGCAGCTGGGAGCGCGGGTGGTTTGGGAGCGTGCCCTGCAGTTATAGCCGCAAAAATGAGAAAGTCCCGAAAAGCCTTTACTTATGCGGACTTTCGGCACTTTACGGAAACTCAAAAATGCGTGGTTTTTGAGTTTGACCACAGTTTGTCCCACTTCCACGCAAAATCGAAAAATTGAATAGATATCCGGGTGTGGCGCAGCTGGGAGCGCGGGTGGTTTGGGACCATCAGGCCGCAGGTTCGATCCCTGTCACTCGG
>JAFQMB010000101.1 GCA_017421095.1 Oscillospiraceae bacterium | reverse complement strand
TCCTGGATCAGCTGCTTTAAGCTCCAGCCGGCGCAGTAGCCGGTGAGCATGGAAAGGTCGTGCAGGTGGATGGCGGCGGAGCGGTGTGCCTGGGCCACTTCCTGGTCGTAGATCTCAGACAGCCAGTAGTTGGCGGTGATGGCACCGGAGTTAGAAAGGATCAGACCGCCGACGGAATAGGTAACGGTGGAGTTCTCCTTGACACGCCAGTCGTTGATCTTCAGATAGTTATCCACCAGATCTTTATAGTTGAGCAGCGCAGAATTGACATTCCGGACCTTTTCTCTCTGTTTGCGATAAAGGATATACGCCTTTGCAACATCCGCATAGCCCGAATCGGAAAGGACCTTTTCCACGCTGTCCTGAATGTCTTCCACCGTGATGGTGTCATCCTTGATCTTGTCCTGGAAATCGGCGGTCACCTGCAAGGCCAACAGGTTGATCACGCTGTCATGATAATTCTTCTTCTGGGCCTCAAAGGCCTTGGTCATCGCGGCAGTGATTTTGGAAATGTCGAACGGCATGGTGCTGCCGTCTCTTTTTAACACTTGATACACAATCTGTCCCTCCATAAAAATATAATACAGGTATCGCCTAAAAAATCGACAGTACCTGTATTATAATCGCCGCTTGATTATATGTCAATATATTGTGTTAAAATTTATTAAAAAACTTTTTTGAAAACTATATCTTGTGGTTGTCAATCAATTCCACGCAGTTCGGTTTTTTGGACAAAAGGCGCCAAAGCGGCCAAAAATCCCGCCATTTCTTCTTTTGTGGGGCAATGAAGACCCGGTTGCAAAACCGTCTCCCGGTCCACAAACGCCTGCAAAAAGAGTTTGGGGATCTTTTCGCCCTCGGCAAGAGAAACAAGCCACTCCCCCATCTTTCGGATGGCCGCCTGATTATGGAACTCAGACACCACCGTGGTGCGGAATTCATACGGAATCTTGCCGGAAAGTAAAAGTGATATGCTCTCTTCCAGTCTTTTGATCTCCACCTCCGGCAGGCCCACCGTTTCAGCATAAAGTTCGGGGCAGTTTTTCACATCCATGGCCACATAAGAAAGCAGCCCTTCTGCCAGAAGCCCTTTCAATACTTCAGGGCGATAGCCGTTGGTATCCAATTTTACCGGATAGCCCATCTCTTTGATCTTTCGGATAAAATCGGGCAGATCGGGATAGAGGGTGGGCTCTCCTCCTGTGATGCAGACCCCATCCAAAAAACCGACCCTGCTTTTTAGAAAGGAAAAAAATTCCTCTTCGGTGATTCCCACCGGCTGTTCCCCGGTCAAAAGTTCTCCGTTGTGGCAAAAGGGGCAACGAAAATTGCAACCTGCCAAAAACACCGTGCAGGCCACTTTCCCCGGATAATCCAACAAGGTCATTTTCTGCAGTCCGACGATCTGCATTCCATCTCATCCTTTCCTTTTGTGTTCCGGCTTTTCATTTTCTTCCAAAACAGGAAAAATCAGCCTTCCTTTTCCGTCTCGGAAGAAAGCCCCGACAAAATCTCCGCTGCCGCCAAAGAAGCTTCCTGCATCCGGATGGCATAATCGCAGATATCGGCATTCTTCTCCTCTGCTTCCAGGGCGATGATCCGCCTGACCTTTTCTTCCTGGGGCAGGCTTTTTTCCAACAGGGCGGTGAGCAGTTCTTCCTTGTTTCGCCGGATATAAACGGTCAAAACATTAGGAAAATGGGTTTTCAGCGACATGGCGCCGCAAATATCCATCACCGTCAACACATGTTTGCCCGAAGCCAGAATCGCTTCCACATCTTTTTTGCAGGAGCCGTAATGATGTCCGGCATACACGGTGGATTCAAACAATTCTCCCCCATCCTGCTTTTGACGGAAATCCTCCAAAGAAATATGATGATACCATCCCCGTCCGCAGCCCTTTGAAGCCGCATCCGTGGTGTAACTGATCAATTTTTCAAACCCATCCGATTGGCGCAAAATCTCCTGTGCCACCGCATTTTTTCCGCTTCCGGAGGGACCCACCAACACCAAAACACCCGGCTGATCGGTGAAATTTGTTTTTGCTTTGGGGTTATATCCATCCGAAATGGTTTCCACCAATTTCAAAAATTCGTCATAGGTATTCACCGCCAAAACCCCGGTGGCGTGTTGATTCCAGGGCCGGCGCAGCAAAATGGGATAAGAGGCATTGGAACGGAAAACATTGTGCATCCCGTCGTCAAACAAAATATCCACATCGATTTTATCCTTCCGCGAGCCCATATAAATATGATCCTGGGGGATCTCGGGGAATTCTTTCATAATCCGTTCCGCCCGGATGCTCATATATTCCGGGTAAACCGAGGTGGAAACAAACACCTCGGTCATCCTGCTGAGTTTGCGGACAAATTCCCTTGCCCCTGCCATCACCGGCTGGGTGCGGAAAAATTCCGGATCCCGGAAGAATTCAAAAATCACATCGGCTCTGGTGCCCAGTTTGCCCCAGCGGTCCACCTCATAAATGGAAAGCGGCGGATCAAACTGATATTTTTCATTGGCCAGCCGGATGGCATAGGGAATACACTCCATCAACACATCATCAATATCCAGCGCCGTTGACAGTCTGAATTTCCGTTTCATCCCATCCTCACCCCTTTCCTTGTTCTTCGTCGCCCGTTTTCTCCTTCTTTTTTACAAAAAAGAGTAAAAAAATATCTACTGGTTCCAAAAGAAAAACCGGTAGATCCCAAATCCTGTCCTCACAGGGCAGGCAACCTTCTTTTTTTCTTTATTTTAACACATCTTTCCGACGAAAGCAAGGAGGTTTTCCCGCGACCCCTTGAAAGAATTTCCTGTTGTTTTTTCAGCCAAGAGGGAGTTATGCAGATTGTGAAAGATTGAAAGTACGAATGATTTTGCGAAGCATTGAAAACATGAATGATTTTTGGTATAATACTGTTTGTTCGACAAAATCGGATCTGACGAAGGGCTGGATATGGACATAGAATTGCTATCAAAAAAATATGCGGTGCGCAGACTGGACCGGAACGACGTAGATATTATTTATGATATGAGTTGCAAAAATGAGATTTTCTATCAATATCATCCGCCGTTTGTTACAAAGCAGAGTATTATAAAAGATATGGAAGCACTACCGGAAAACAAGAACTATGATGATAAATATTATATTGGCTTTTTTGAGAATAACCTGCTGGTTGCAAATATGGATTTGATTTTAGGCTATCCAACAGAAGAAACTGCGTTTATCGGGCTGCTTATGGTAGATATACGCTATCAGAATAAAGGAATTGGTTCCGGCATTATAAAGGATGTCTGTGCCTGCTTGAAACAATTGGGTTATAAGAAAGTACGCATAGGCGTAGATAAAGAAAATCCGCAAAGCAATTCTTTTTGGTCTAAAAACGGATTCCGTATCATTTCAGAAAATGCGTATAACATTATGGAATTGGGAATATAAATTGGAATTTTTCGCTTCTCTTTAATACAAACATAAAACACCCTATGATCTTGCGGTCATAGGGTGTTCGCGTTTTAATCCAGAGGTTTCATTGCGGGGCTTTAGTCGGGATAGCTCTTATGCCCTTATTTATCCTGCCTTTTTTCTGACTTCGTTAATCCAAATTGCTTTCATTGCAAGACATAACCTGTCATAAAACGGCATATCTTTATCCCATTTGTCGTAAAATCTGTCGTAATTTTTTGAGGCGGTTTACTATGTCAAGCAAAGAAACACGTATCCTCTAAGCTGAATAATTACTGTTTTTTCATCTGTCGCAGGAACATCAACACCGCCAATACAAGCAGAACGGCAGCATATCCAAGCACCCACCAAAGATGCGGAAAAATCCCTAAAAAATCTCCTGCAAGTATAGCCCGTTCCATATCTACGGCATGAACAAACGGAAGTGCATA
>JAFQMB010000100.1 GCA_017421095.1 Oscillospiraceae bacterium | reverse complement strand
GTGACGGTCACTTCATAAACGGTTTCATCATAATTGATGTGTTCGTCGTCACCCTTTTCTTCCGAAATGGTGTATTTGTATTCTCCGGCCGTATCAAAGAGCAATTCGTCAAAGGTGATCTTGCCATCCTTGTTGGAAACGATTTCAACCACATCGCCATTAATATCCTTCAAAAGGAAGTCAAACATTCCGTCTGCCAGATTCTTGCCGCCGGTCAGTTCCTTTTCCCCAACAGGCAGGCTCACCGCAATGAAATCAGGGGTCCAGACGTTTTCGAAGATGATCTCTGCATCGTCCTTCACCTGAACATCGGCCTTCAGGATGCCGTCTTCGTTGGTGATAGTGACAGTCACTTCATACACAGCCTCGGAATAGGTGATGTGATCATCGTCGCCCTCAATTTCAGCGATGGTGTATTTGTATTCCCCGGCCGTATCGAAGGACAATTCGTCAAAGGTGATCTTGCCATCCTTGTTGGAAACGGTTTCGACCACATTGCCATTAACATCCTTCAGAACGAAGTCGAACATTCCGTCTTCCAAATTCTTGCCGCCGGTCAGTTCCTTTTCACCAACAGGCAGGCTCACAAAGATTTTATCGGGCGTCCAAACGTTTTCGAAAGCGATGTCAGCATTATCTTTCACCTGAACATCGGCCTTCAAAACACCGTCTTCATTGGTGATCGTGACCGTCACTTCATAAACCGTTTCGGAATAGTTGATGTGATCATCGTCACCCTTCACTTCGGAGATGGTGTATTTGTATTCTCCGGCCGTATCAAAGGTCAGGTCAGAGAAGGTGATCTTACCATCCTTGTTGGAAACGGTTTCAATCTCATCGCCGTCAGCATTCTTCAAAACGAAGTCGAACATTCCGTCTGTCAGATTCTTGCCGCCGGTCAGTTCCTTTTCCCCAACGGGCAGGCTCACCTGGATTTCATCCGGCGTCCAGATGTTTTCGAAAGCGATGTCGGCATCGTCCTTCACCTGAACATCGGCCTTCAGGACACCATCTTCATTGGTGATCGTGACAGTCACTTCATACACAGCCTCGGAATAGGTGATGTGATCATCGTCGCCCTCAATTTCAGCGATGGTGTATTTGTATTCCCCGGCCGTATCGAAGGTCAGGTCAGAGAAGGTGATCTTACCATCCTTGTTGGTGACCGTTTCGATCACATCGCCGTCTGCCTCCTTCAAAACGAAGTCGAACATTCCGTCGGTCAGATTCTTGCCGCCGGTCAGTTCCTTTTCCCCAACGGGCAGGCTCACATCGATTTCATCGGGGGTCCAGATGTTTTCAAAGACGATCTTGGCCGCATCTTTCACCACAGCAGAGGCCTTCAAAACGCCATCCACATCTTCCACCGTCACGGTCACCTCATAGACGACCTCGGAATAGGTGACATGGCTGTCGCTGCCCTTTTCTTCCGAAACGGTGTATTTGTATTCCCCGGCAACATCAAAGGTCAGGTCGGTGAAGGCAAAGCTGCCGCCCAGATTGGAAACGGTTTCCAAAACATCCCCGTCTTCGTCTTTCAAAACAAAGCGGAACATACCGTCTTTCAAATCTTTCCCACCGGTCAGCTTCTTTTCGCCCACGATTTTCCAGTTGGCAGGGTCGGGCGTATAGCTGTTTTCAAATTCGATGGCGTTCACGGTAACATCATTTTTGCTGATGCGTTCGCTGCCGTTCACAATGGAAAGGCTGCCATCTGCGGCCTTGGCAACCGTCAGATGAATGTCATATTTGCTGTTGTCATAGGTGATCCCCTTTTCACTGCCCACCACTTCGCTGACACGCAGGTGATAATCCCCGCTGTCGGGCAGGTTGATATCAAAGGAGAAATCGCCGTTGACATCATTGGTGACACGGCCCAGTTCCCGGCCGTTGAGCACATTGACCAGAACGAAGGTGAATTCGCCGGCTTCCAGCTCACGCAGGTCTGCAACCAGCTCCTTGTGCCCTTCAATCCGATAAGGCAGCGGATCGGGGGTGAAGCCATTGTTGAAGACAATCTCTCCGGAAGAGGGCATATTGTTCTTGGTCATGCTCACACGGTGGGTCAGGGTTCCAACCGCATTGTCGGTCACCACAACCGTCACCCGATAGACAGAGGTGTCAAAGCCATAGCGGCTGTTATCAAAGGGAACCTCTTCGATGGTGTAAACAAAGGTGCCTGCGGCATCATAAACGATCTTATCGAAGGTCACAAGGCTGCCGACGTTGGTCTTTTGCTGCAAAACATTGCCCTGAGCATCCTTCAGAACAAAGGTGAATTCGCCGTCCTGCAAGGTTTTGCCGGTCAGAATCTTTTCGGCAACAAACTGCACCTCGGTATCAGTCGGATCATACACATTGTGGAAGCTGATATCGCTGACAGAAGCAGCCTCGTTTTTATAAACCACATCAGCAATGATCTGGCTGTTGCCATTGTCGGTCACGGTAATTTCAACGGTATAGACGGTGTCATCATATTCAATACCGCCAATATCACCCTGCTTTTCCCGAACAGTGTAAACAATCTTTTCTCCGGCGGCGGTCACATCCTCTTCGGTGAAGACCAATGCGTCAAAGCGGAAGGAACCGTCGGCCCCGTTGGTGGCGGTATCCACCACGTTTCCGGCTACATCCACCAGTTCAAAGGTGAATTCGCCCGGCGCCTGCACACGGTTTTCGCTCATGGTCTTTTTGCCGGTGATGATCACATTGGCCTCTTCGGAAGGCACATATTCGTTGGTGAAAGTCGCAACGGTTTTGCCTGCCTCGATTCCGTGAATCTCGCTGATCACGCTGACAGTGCCATCGCCGTTATCCTTGATGGTGGCATCCAGTTTATAAATCGCATCGTCATAGGTCATATTATAAATGCCGTCATTGATTTCTGCGATATAATAGGTGCGCACAACCCCTTCCATGGTGGCAACGCCGGCTTCAAAGGTCAGATAGAAGTTGGCCTTGCCGTCTGCACCGGTGAGGGTGGAGGTGGCGATGGGAGTGGTGGCACATTCGGGATCGGTATAAAGCCCGAAGCGGAAGCCGGCCAGGGTATGATTGCCGATCATTTCCTTCTGAACGGGAATGGTCAGACTGGGCAGACCAATGGGCTGATACACGTTTTCGAAATCAGCGCTCACCACATTGTCTTCCACCGTGGTCAAAACCACATTGTTCACGCTGACGATTTCCAGATCGCCGTCCATATCCGAATCGGCAACCACAACGCTGAATTCCCGCACTACGGTATCATAGGTCACGCCGTTACCGCTGGGCCCCTCCAGTTCCATAATCTGGTAATAATAGGTGCCGGGGGCAGTAAATTCCTCATTTTCCAAGGAATAGGTGAAGCTGTGATCGGGAGTGTCGCCGTTGATCGTGGCGCGGAAGATTTCGGTTGCGGCCGCACGGGTGAGAGGATTGAGTCGGTTGATCACAAAGGTGTATGCTTCGCCGGGCATCCAGGTGGTGCGGTTGCCGCTGATGGTTTTTTTGACCAAAACGCTGATATCATCGCCGCCCACAGAGGTGGGTTCATAGCGGTTGATCACATAAGCAACGCTGGTGTCGTCTGCGCTGATGCTGCCACTCATGGTGCTGGCGTTTGCATCAAACGAGAAACCGACGGGAACATTCTTTTCCACCGCAGTCCAGGTGGTTTTCTCGGGCAGGTCCAGAATTTCAACCGTCTCTCCGTCTGCCAGACTCACGCTGAATTTGCCGTCGCTTCCAACGGTGATGACTTCGCTGCCGGAAGAAGTATTCATGGTATACTCCCCGGCCACCGGCAAAGCATTGTTGGCCAATGTGACTTCGATTTCATATTTCACATTGGAATTGATGACCACATCGTTGCCGCTTTCATCCAGAACATTCTTGTTGATCAAAAGGTTACCGTCGGTCAAGGGGGTATTCACAAACTGAACGTCCGCCAGTTCATGGGCGGTCACCTTTCCGGTGGCAAGGGTGCCGGTAGAGATGCCGTCCACGTGAACGGAAGAAACCTTATAAGAACTGTTGGGGGTGATTTCTGCGATAGTCCAGGTGGCATCGGTAGGAAGACCGATCATCCAGATGGTTTCATCTGCTTTCAAACTGAAAACGAAGGTGCCGTCGCTCAAAACTGCGGTGGCAGGTTTTCCTTCGGTGGGAACCACACCCTTTTCGGTAATCCAATAAGAATAACTGCCGGTCAGCAGATTGCCCTCTGCATCCTTGGCGGTCAGACGGAAAGAGAATTCTCCTGTGGAACCGACCACCGGTCTGTCAACGGTCTTGGTCAAGCTGATCCCTTGGGCAGGAGTAACCGTCAAAAGACCGTTGTTGCCCAGATTCATCCGCACATAGCTCTTGCCGTTCTCATAGTTGATATAAGGATAGAAAATCATATGCGCCGAATCGGTCTCATTTTCTTTCTTATCCTTGGAATACATCTCCAATTCCTTTGTCACCGTTCCGGCGGGCACGATATAGGCGCCTTTGCTGTTGTCTGCAAAGGTATAGTCGGCCTGCCAACCGTTTTCGATGGCAATTTCAATGGAATCCACGCTGAGTTTTTCATATTCAAAGATGGGCACATTGGAATCTTCGGTGAAGATATACCGTCTGTGATAATATTCCCCACCCAAAGCAAGGCCATCTTCCTCCGTGACCTTGGTATAGCCGGTCAGCGTCTTTTTATAGATCACAGAGTCGCTGGTGTAATAGAAGCGCTCGTTTTCTTCGCTGGGCATAAACTGGGCCGTGGCGGTTTTGTGCAGTTCATGCTGGGTTCCGGAAATATCGAAATAGTTGGTCCAGAACCGGCGGGACACACCGTCATCTGCCACATTGCGGCTGTCGGTGATGGTGTGAACATTCAACTCGTTCCAGTTGGATTTCAATCCGCTTTCAAACAGCAACCGGATGGGAGAAACATTTTCCGTCCCCTCAACAGAAAGCTGCACATTTTTCGCTTCGTCAATGTTGTCGCCTTCCAACGAAACCAAATAAGTCACCATGGGCACCAGAGAAGCCGGAACCTTCCAAACGATAGACTGTTCACCGGTATCAATTCGCGTGCGAAGCTGAACCGTCATATACATCATATCGCTGTCTTTTTGGTTGCCGGTCTCTTCGCCCAGATAAACATAGCTCTTTACCTGATAAACAGCATCGGAAGGGGTGGTGGTTTTGTCGTCCCAGGGGCTGATATAAGTCATATCCGCCTTGGCATACCAACCCACATAGTTGCTGTAGCTGAGCATATTACCGTTGCTGTCGGTCACATAAGAAAGCTGGCCCTCTTCATAGGCATTCCGGATCAAATTCTGGGCATCCGAGGTTTCGATGTTCAATCGGGTCTTCACCGAACGGACAAATTCGTTGCCGTATTCTGTCGGGTTGGTTCCGGTTCCGAATCCGTCCGGATCGTCCAACAACGCTGCCATCATCTGGCCGCTGTAAAGACGATCGCCCAACAGAATGCCTTTGATGTCCTTCACTTCCATAAAGGAGCCGATCACATCTTCAAAGGTCACATAGCCTGAAAAGTCGGCAGAGCCGCCCTGCAGATGGGTGGGATAATATTTGCTCTGCAAAATGATCTCTTCCACCAAATCTTCGAACACATCGGAAAGGCCGCCCGATTCGGCAGAGAAATAACGGTCCACATAATCTTCGCCGGCAACATAAGGGTTGCGGCTGATACTGACAGTGGTGGAACTTCCCTGCCAGTTTCTCACAGAAAAGCCCATCGTGGCCTGGTCGGACAGCTGCATATAGGTGTTCCACAAACTGTCGGTCAAAGTGGACCGGGTGGGATCCAACACGCTGGTGGCGGTGGCATCATTTCCCACATTGAAGCCCAGGGTATAGAACAAACCATCCACATCGGTGCCATAGTGATTCTGAATCCGGGCCATGGTATAAGAGGCGGTCAACTGGGTCAAAAAGACGCTGCCGGTGGTGATGCTGCCGGTGTTGCCGGTGCCCACATTGGAGCCCTTTTCGGTCACAGTTGTGGTGGTTCCGGGTCTGCCGGGTCTGCCACCACCCGATTGAACGGTGTAGCTGTATTCGGAATTTTCCACATTGTCATAATAGGTGGTGGCAGTGGAGGGGCCGCCGTCGGTCATCAAAACCATAATGGGCATCCGGTCCTTGCCGCCCTGCCAGTTATCATCCTCGATGACGGTATCCTGCTCTTCAAACATCTTCATGGCTTCCCAAAGGCCGGCCTGAATATAGGTGCCGCCTTCGAATTCTTTACTCGCAGAGGAAGTCACCTCGTTGCCATCGGCATCCAAAAGATCCTCGTTCAAGGAAACCCAGGCGCCGCTCAACACCAGATAGTCATTCTTTTCACTCTCTCTGTTGGTGTCGACGGTATATCTGCCCATGGGAAGAATCCGGGTCACACCCTGAGAATAGGTGGAAGAACCGGTGGAAGAATTTCCCGAATAAAGGACCACACCGACTCTGTTGTTTCGGTTGATGTTCAAAAGGGCTTCGATGGTATCGTTCGCGGCATCCACCAGATCATCGTGGTCGCCGGAATTCTGCATGGAATTGGAAAGGTCCAAAACCAAGACGGTGTCGGTGGGGATGGTGGAATAGCCCATGATTTCCTTGTTGGCACCAAGAACACTCAAGGCGGTCAAAAAGTTTTCATCGCTGTCCAGCATGGTCACCGACTGAGGAAAAATTCCGGTGGGATCTTTGAAAACGGATTTATCCGTCCAAACACCGCCGGCATTGACGGTGGTCAGATCCTCCAAATCGAAATACTCTTTCCACAAATCCATGGTGTTGGCATCAACCACCCGATTATAATAGGGGTTGGTTCCCGCTGCAGCCACCTGGCCCATCATGCTCAACGGCAGACAGGCCATCGTCAGCGCAATCAGCAGCAAAACTGCCAAAATCTTGTTGGTATAATGTTTCAGGTTTTTCATTAGGCCTCTTCCTTTCTTACCATACTTAAAAGGTCATTTTCGCAAATGCCGATCAAATCCCCCGGATGTTCGGCTTTGTAAAATCGACAGGACCCGCAATCATGATATTTTCCTTCGGCCAGAGGACAATCGTCTGTGGTGGCGTTGACCCATCTTCGTCCCCGTGGCGATAATCGCGGTGCTTCCTGAAAGTCGGGGAAGTCCCAAAAATACATCTTGGCATCAGGATCGAATAAAAACTTTACCTCGATCTCATCACCGTCCAGTCGAAAACATCGTGTCTTCTCTTCGTGCATAGGGGGTCCCCCTTTCTCATATTTCATCTATAGTATAACAAGAAAACCGCCCGTCCAAACAGAGCCCTTTTTTAAAAAAATCGGGCAAATTTTCCGTCTAAACCAAACCGTTTTCGGCTTTTTTGCCCTTTTTTCTCTGTTTTTTCGTTCGTTTTCGTTCGTTTTCGTTCGTTTTCCATTCGTTTTCCTGTTTGTTTTGTTCGTCTTGGCGAACAAACAGGAAACTTTTTGTCGCAAAAAGTGGATTTTTTTCAGTTTTCTGCAAAAAGAGGGGCAATTGCAAAAAAGAACCCCTGTTTTTTCCCTTTTTCTTCAAAACAAAAAAGAGAAGGTGCCCCACAGCGCATCCCTTCTCTTTTCTGTATGATTTTGTTTGTGGTTTTTTCGGGCGCCTTTTCCTTTGCAGATCGGGCGTTTCAGCAGAGGAGATAATCCTCCAAATCCCGGCGGCTGTTAATCTGCAATTTACCATACACATTGTGCAGATAATTTTTCACCGTCCGTTCCGAAAGTTCCAGGTGGTCGGCAATCGCCTTCATCCGCCAACCCCGATGATAAAGCATCGCAATATTAAACTCGGTGACAGTTAACTGATCGGTGATGGTTCGATTGGTGAGGCCGTTGTGCAACAGGCTCCAGCTTTTTTCAAAAGGAGCGCTCAGCGCGAGCACCTGAGTCAAAAAGGCGGGATCTTCTTTGCGAAGTTCCACTTCCAACAGCCCCTGCAACATTCTTCGGTGTTCGGCAAAGGGCTGGACAAAGTTTTCCTCCTTGGCAAGGGCATAGGCACGAAGCAGATGCTCTCTGGCAAGTTTCCGGTTTTGCAGATTGAGCTGAACCACGGCGGCAATCAGTTCCATATAAATTTGGGCCAGCGGATACTCCTTCGCCACAAAGGCCAAAACGGTGTCGGCAACGGCATAAGCTCTGTCATACCGCTTTTCCAGATAGGCCTTCTGACACCAGAGATAACAGGCAAAAACCTTGATGCCACCAGGCAGGGGCCTCAAAAACTCTTTCACATGGGTGGCCTTATCGGTATCTGTGTGGAAAAGCACCGAAAGCGCGGAAAGGGTGTAAGCCGCAGTAAAACGGATGCGTCTGTCCGGATGCTCTTTTGCCTTCGCCTGGCTTTTCTTGGCAATGTTTTCCAACGTCAAAGAGGCCAAGTGGTTGCGCTCCAAAGTCAGATTGGCAAACAGATAAATAAACGAAGCGGTATACCGTTGATAATAGGCTTCCGCATTGAGATGTTTTTCTGCCAAATCGGCCGCGGATTGAGGGTTGCCGGTGTAATAATCATATTCGGCCCGGGCCAGTTCCCGTTCTGTCTGATCGGAGAGGGTTTTGATGTAATCCGAAAAACGGCCGGGATATTCCCCGTTCATCAAAAGCAGCGCATTGGAATCATAATACGTTCGAACGGGCATTTGCGCCTCTGTCGGGGGTTGGGTTTTCTTCTCCTCCGGCAAGAGGGCATCAACGGCCTCTTGCGGGATCATCCAATCCCGCCCCACCTTTTTTGCTCCATCCAATCTGCCCTCTTTGGCCCATTTCTGAATGGCTCTGACCGTCACCCCCAGGCGATCGGCCGCCTCTTTTGCGGTTTGAAAGGCCATCTGCTCACCCCCATTTCTTCCTTCTGTTTTCTCTGTTGCCGCCCTTTTTGAAACTTACGGTAACGATTCTTCTTATGATAATGCTATTATAACACCTGCTCCCGGAAGGGGCAATTTTTTTGCGCAAAAAACACAGGTTTTTTACAAAAATTCTCTTGGATGCAAAACCACACCCCGCCACCTTTTTTTGCGGCAGGGTGTGTTGTTTTAGACAAAAGCAGACGTATTCTTATTCGCCGCTGCCCACCACAGTTACCTTCAGAGTATTGGTGGTGCCGGCGGTGTTCAAGGGCATTCCGGCGGTAATGACAACCCGATCCCCATCCTGCACCGCATCCATCTGTTTGGCGCAGGCCACCGCGTGATAGAAGAGGGCTTCACTGTCCGACTGCAATCTGGCCAACACCGGATAAACCCCCCAGCAAAGGGAAAGCTGATGGAAGGTTTTCGCACCGGGGGTGGCAGCGATGATGGGCACATTGGGGCGGAATTTGGCCATTCGCATAGCAGTCTGCCCGCCCATGGTCACCGCGATAATGGCCTTGGCCTGCAAATCCTCTGCGGTGGTACAGGTAGCGTCGCAGATGGCGTTTGTGGTGTCGTTGGCATCCATCTCATAACGGATGCCTCTGTAAAGTTTCATTTCCAATGCATCCTGTTCCGCCTGACGGGCGATCCGGTTCATCACCTCAACCGCTCTCACCGGATGAGCACCCATCGCGCTTTCGCCTGAAAGCATAATGGCGCTGGTGCCGTCAAACACTGCATTGGCCACGTCGGTAATTTCGGCTCTGGTGGGAGAAGCATTGGTGATCATACTTTCCAGCATCTGGGTGGCGGTGATCACCATTTTTCCCTGCTGGCAGCAGGAACGGATAAACTTTTTCTGCAAACCGGGCAGTTTTTCAAACTCCACTTCGACCCCCATATCCCCACGGGCGATCATAATCCCGTCGGAACAGGCAAGGATCTCTTTGAAGTTGGCGATGCCTTCCAGGTTTTCGATTTTGGAAATAATCTTGATTTTCTTTCCGCCGTAATAATCCAACAACTTACGAACAGCGATCACGTCGTCGGCGGTGCGGACAAAGCTGGCCGCCACATAATCCACGTCCATCTCTGTTCCGAAAATCAAATCGGATTTGTCCTGCTCAGAGAGATATTCCATATCAATATGAATGCCGGGCAGATTGATTCCCTTGCGGTTGGAAAGGGTTCCCCCTTCTGTCACGGTGGTGTGGATTTCTGTTTCGTTTGTTTCGGTCACCTCAAGGGAAAGTCTGCCGTCATCCAGCAGCACCACATCCCCTTTTTTCAACTGGCGGGGCAGATCTTCAAAGGTGATGGAAACCATCTCTTTTGTTCCCTCCACCGGCCGTGTGGTCAGGGTGAAAGTGTCCCCCGGCTGCAGCTCTACACTGCCCTTTTCGAAGGTGCAGATCCGAATCTCGGGGCCCTTGGTATCCAGCATCACCGCGGCAGGCAGACCCAGTTTATCCCGCACTTTTCTGAAACGGTCGATCATCTCTTTGTGACCCTCGTGGCTGCCGTGGGAAAAATTCAGTCTGGCGATGTTCATGCCGGCGCGCAAAAGTTGTTCCATCACGCTTTCCGATGCGCTGGCAGGCCCCAGGGTGCAAACAATCTTGGTTCTTCTTCCGGTGTCAGGATACAGCATCTTCTTTTCCTCCTCGTTTGTCTTATTTCATCCAAAAAGGTTGTTTCCATTTTAAAAGGGTTTTATTTCCCCTGTTTTGTTTATTATAGCTCACTTTCTTTTTTTTGGAAAGGGGGTGAATCAAAAAACTGTTTCCTTCTCCCCTTTGGCCAAAGTTTTTTTGAAAAGCCGATCATTTTTATCAGGAAGGTGCGATTCGTCATTTTTTATTCATATTTTAAAGGGAAGAATTTAAGATTTATTGACTTTTCCTTTTTAATTTTGTATATAATAAAGATACCCTTTTGAAGAAATATTCTTCCTAGGGAGCTTTTGTATTTTTTATCATAAGGAGAATGAACGATGAATTCTGTTGTCAACCCTGCTTCCCTTGAGGCGGCGGAGCTGATGGCCCAGCTGGAGAGCGACGCCAATTTGGGTCTTTCTTCTGCAAAAGCAGCGGAAAAACTCGCCCGTTTCGGCGAAAACCGTTTGGCAGAAAAGAAAAAGAAAAGTCTTTTTGCCCGCTTTATGGCCCAATTCAAGGATGTTATGATTCTGATCCTTTTGCTGGCCGCCGCCATTTCCTTCGGTCTTGCGGTGCACGATATTCAATCGGGGCACGGCTCGCCCAAGGAATTCATTGAGCCCGGTCTGATCCTTTTGATCGTGGTGCTCAATGCCATCATCGGGGTGTTTCAGGAATCCAAGGCCGAAAAGGCGCTGGATGCTTTGAAGAAACTCTCGGCTCCCCACGCCCGCGTCATTCGGGACGGAAAGGAACAGAAGATCGACGCGGCCCTTTTGGTGCCCGGAGATGTGATCCTGTTGGAAGCGGGGGATTTTGTGCCTGCTGACGCCCGTCTTTTGGAAAGCGCCGCCCTGAAAGCCGAAGAATCGGCCCTCACCGGGGAATCGGTTCCGGCGGAAAAGGATGCCAGGGTGCTCTGCGAAGAAGACGCCCCCTTGGGTGACCGTCATAATATGGTCTTCTCGGGCTGTTCGGTCACCTATGGCACCGGCCGCGCAGTTGTTACCGGCACCGGGATGAACACCGAAATGGGCAAGATCGCAGGTCTTTTGGCAGGGGAAAAGGAAGAATCCACCCCCTTGCAGGCCAAACTGGCACAACTTGGCACCTGGCTTGGTATTGCGGCCCTTGCCATCTGCGCCATCATCTTTGTGATCGGTCTGGTGGATAAGATTCCGGTGATGGAAATCTTTATGACCGCCGTGAGCCTTGCCGTTTCCGCCATCCCCGAAGGGCTGCCTGCCATTGTGACGGTGGTATTGAGCATGGGGGTTCAGCGGATGGTCAAGCGCAACGCCATCATCCGTCGGCTGCCTGCGGTGGAAACTCTGGGCTCTGCCTCTGTGATTTGCAGCGATAAGACCGGCACACTGACCCAGAACCGCATGACCTTGCAGCTGGCCTGGGCAGACGGAATGGAAAACCCCGAAGCCATCTCTTCTTCCAACTCTTCTGAAATTTGCAATCTTTTGAAATATGCCACCCTCTGCTGTGACGGCAGCGTGGTGGAAGAAAAAGACGGCAGCATCACCCACATCGGCGACCCCACCGAAACCGCCATTGTTCTGGCTGCCAAAAACAACAAAATGCCCAAGGAAGATCTGAACCGGGATTGCCCCCGAATGGCCGAGATTCCCTTTGATTCCGACCGCAAGCGGATGAGTGTCGTCAACTTTATGGACGGCAAATATGTGGTCATTGTGAAGGGCGCTTTTGACTCTTTGGCCCAAAGATGCATTTCCGGCGATCTGGAAAAGGCCCGTCTGCTCAACGACAAGCTGGGCAGCGATGCCCTTCGGGTGTTGGCGGTTGCTTATAAGGTGATCGACGAAGTGCCCCGGATGCCCGATATGGAAGAATTGGAAAGCGATCTGACCTTCTATGGTCTGGTTGGAATGATCGACCCGCCCAGACCGGAGGCAAGAGATGCTGTCACCCTTTGCCGCAAGGCCGGCATCCGCCCGGTGATGATCACCGGTGACCATGTGGTGACCGCCTCTGCCATTGCCCGTTCTCTTGGCATTTTGCAGGAAGGGGACGAGGCCATCACCGGCGCACAGCTGGATGAGATGAGCGAAGAAGAACTCCTTTCCCGGGTGGAAAAGATCGGCGTCTATGCCCGGGTTTCCCCCGAAAACAAGATCCGCATTGTCAAGGCCTGGCAGGCCAAAGGCCAGGTGGTCGCAATGACCGGCGACGGGGTGAACGATGCGCCTGCTCTGAAGGCCGCCGATATCGGCTGCGCCATGGGCATCACCGGCACCGATGTGGCAAAAGGTGCTGCTGATATGACGCTGACCGACGATAACTTTGCCACCATTGTGGATGCGGTTCAGGAAGGCAGAGGCATTTACGACAACATCAAAAAGGTGGTCGGCTTCCTGCTTGGCACCAACATCGGTGAGGTGTTGACCGTCTTCTTCTCGATGCTGCTCTTTGGCGTTTCCCCCCTGGTGAGCATGCAGCTTTTGTGGATCAATCTGGTGACCGACAGTCTGCCTGCCATCGCCCTTGGCACCGAACCGGTGGAAAAAGATGTGATGGACAGAAAGCCAAAACCGAAAAACGAAAGCATCTTTGCCCACAAGCTGGGCCTGAAAGTGGCCCTGCAGGGTGTGATGTTTGCGGTTTTGACCCTGTCGGGCTTTTATCTGGGTCAGACGCTGGGCGGCAGTCTGGAAGCCGCACGCACCATGGCCTTTGTGGTCCTGGCCCTTTGCCAGCTGGTGCAGGCTTATAATATGCGCAGCGAGCATTCCCTTTTCGCCATCGGTTTCTTTGGCAACAAGCGGCTCAACTGGTCGGTTTTAATCAGTTTGCTTCTGGTTTGCCTTGTGGTCTTTGTTCCCCCGCTGGCAAGCGCCTTTGCCTTGACCATGCTGGATTGGTGGATGTATCTCATCGCCCTGGGATTGGCGCTGATCCCCCTGCCGGTGATGGAAATTGCCAAGGCTGTTGGCCTTGTCCGTCATCAAAAAGACGCAAAATAATCTTTCCTCTCCCCCGTCGGAAATTTCCGGTGGGGGAGTTTTGTTGCCATTCTGTCAAAAAATCCCCCTCAAAAGCCGGGCAAGACCCCTTTGCCGGCAAAAAGTTTCTTCAAATTTGCAGGAATTGGCCGGGGTATCTTGCATTTTTTATCCAAATGGGATAGAATGAAACACCAGGACAGCCAACCATAAAACGCTTGTCTTTTTTGATCTTTCACCCCCGAAAGGAGGGGTTTGTCTGATGCAGATGAACACCCATTATCAAGATTTGAAAGAGAGTTATCTCTTCACCGACATTGCCAAACGCATCCGTGCTTTTCAGGAAAAGCATCCCGATCGGGATATTATCCGGATGGGCATTGGGGATGTGACACTGCCGCTGCCTGCATCCTGTGTGTCTGCCATGCAGGAGGCCGCCGCCGAGCAGGGCACCCAAACCGGTTTTCACGGTTATGGCCCCGAACAGGGCTATGCCTTTTTGAGAGAGGCGCTGGCCGAGCGTTATGCCAAAAAGGGTGTGACGCTGCAGCCCAATGAAATTTTCATTTCCGACGGTGCCAAGTCTGATCTGGGCAATCTGTTGGATCTCTTTGGCAAGGAAAACACCGTTGTGGTCCCCGATCCGGTTTATCCGGTTTATGTGGACACCAACATCATGGCCGGCAGAAAGATTGTCTATTGCAACGCCACCAAAGAAAACGGTTTCCTGCCGCTTCCCGACGAATCCTGCCGCGGGGATCTTTATTATCTCTGCTCTCCCAACAATCCCACCGGTGCGGTTTACACCAAAGAAGGGCTGAAAGCCTGGGTGGACTTTGCGCTGGAAAATGACGGGGTCATCCTTTTTGACGCCGCATATGGATCCTTTATCACCGACTCTGATCTGCCCGCCAGCATTTATGAGATCGAAGGGGCCGAAAAATGCGCCATTGAGGTTTGCAGTTTTTCCAAGATGGCCGGCTTCACCGGCACCCGCTGCGGTTGGACGGTGGTGCCCGAGGCTCTCTGCCGCCAGGGAATGAGCCTCAATCGGATGTGGCTGCGCAGACAGACCACCAAGTTCAACGGTGTTTCCTATGTGGTGCAAAAGGGTGCCGCTGCCGCCTTCACTCCCGAAGGGGAAAAGGAAATGCAGGCAAATCTCGCCTATTATCGGGAAAATGCTGTTCTTTTGGCCGAGCTTTTGAAGAA
The DNA here is from genome assembly GCA_017421095.1 of Oscillospiraceae bacterium. GTDB lineage: Bacteria > Bacillota > Clostridia > Oscillospirales > Ruminococcaceae > RGIG1943. Next base: position 394 of record JAFQMB010000100.1, on the reverse strand, counting down.
AAAGAACATCTTCTTCACCGGCGGCGCCCATTCTCCCTATCTTTGGTTCAAGGCTCCTGCCGGCCTTTCCGGCTGGGAACTCTTTGACCGCCTGTTGGAAGAGGCCGGCGTGGTAGGCACCCCCGGAGAAGGCTTTGGGGAAAACGGAAGCGGATTCTTCCGTCTGACCGCCTTTTCCACCCACGAAAAAACCGCCGAAGCGGTGAAGCGGCTGGATGCCCTCACCTGGTTCCACGGTTAATCTTCGCGCAAAAGCAACACCCTCTGCCACGGCAGAGGGTGTTTTTGTTTTCCACTCCCACGATACAGCAAAAAACCGCCGCCCAAAAGGGCGGCGGCTGTTTCATTTTTACAGAATTTCCCGATAGAGGGCTTCATAAATCTTTGCACTCTT